>NZ_BAAALF010000177.1:0-17669 GCF_039528135.1 Kitasatospora nipponensis
CCGACGGTCCGCAGCACCGCGCCACCGCCGCCGCGATCCTGCCGCTGGTGGCGGTGCTGGGCGCGGGGCTCGGGGCGGTGCTGGGCGAGGCGGACGCGCTCGGCTTCGCGCTCGGACCGGTGCTCGCGCTGGGCGCGGGCGTCGGTGCGGCACTGCTCGGGGAGGCGGTGGCGCTCGGGGAGGCCGCGGTCGGCGTGGCCGGGGCGCCGATCCGCGGCGCGGCCGGCGCCGGGGTGGCGGCGGCCTGCTGGGGCTGCGGGGGCGGGTCGAAGATGCCGAGGACACCGTTGACGATGTCGCCCAGGACGTCCTGACCCTGCGTCGAGCCGGCCTGCGTCGAGGAGGCCTGCACCAGCCAGCTGGTGGCGGCGGTGGCGGCGGGCTGCTGGGTGTCGGCCGCCGAGCGGACCGGGCCCACCGGCGCACCGGCGGCCGGGGCGGCGGTGGCCGGATCGGGCAGTGCCGTGGCGCTCGCTGCCGGGGCGGGCGGGTTCGGGGCGACGAAGGCTGCGCTGACCACCTGACCCGGCGTCGCCGACCCGGTGGACGCCTTGGTCGCACCGGACGTGCTGGCCGGGGCGGACGCCTTGGTCGGGTTGGGCACCGGCGTCAGCTGGCTCTTGGGAACCTGGGTGATCGTCACCGGGGTGTCGGGCGCGCTCGCGCAGGCCGTGCCACCGGCGGTCACCGCGTTGGCGAGGTTGGGGGCGACGCTGCTGCCCATCAACAGGGCGGTCGGGACGGCGGCGAAGGCCAGCAGCCGGGCCCGGTTGCGGCCGCTCGCGCGGGGCGCGGCGTGCCGCGGGCCGCCGCGGCGCGGGACGGGCAGCGTGCTGTCGTCGCCCGGCCCGGACTGCTCGGCTTGCTCGTCCCGCCGGCTCACCTGGTCTCTCCCGCCTGGTCGGCCTTGCTTGCCCGGGGGGTGTCCTGGGCGGGGACCTGTCCGGCCGGCGCCGCCGGCTGCTGGGCCGGGCTCTCCTGCGCGGGGACCTGCTGGGGCGCCTGCTGCGGGGCGTCCTGCGCGGCGGCGGCCTGCTGGGCCGCCATCGCCTCGGCGATCACCGCCTGCGCGTCGGCGCCCTGCGGGTCGCTGCCGGCGAACTCGGCCACGACGGCCTGCGCCTGGGCCTCGCCCTGGGCCGCCAGCTCGGCCTGCTGGGCCGGCTTCAGCGGCGCCCAGGCACAGAGCAGGCCGCCGGCGACCAGGCCGAGCAGCAGGCCCATCAGGAAGCCGCCGAGGTTGGAGACCGGGATCGAGATCAGCGACAGGATGGTGACCGCGATCCCGCAGAAGACCCGGGTGGCCGGCTGGAACCAGGCGGCGACGCCGAGCACCATCATCAGCACGCCGATGATCAGCGAGCCCGCGCCGGCGGTGGTCGCCATCGCGAGGGTCAGTCCGCCCAGCGTGAGGTGCGCGTAGGGGAAGTAGAGGATCGGGAAGCCCGCCGCGATGGCCAGGAGGCCGCCCCAGAACGGCCGGGTGCGGCGCCAGGCGCGGAAGCCCAGCCAGACCCGGGTGGGGATCCCCGCGCCCTCGGGCCAGAGAGGGGAAGTTGCGCTGGTCACGATGGAACTCCTCGATGATCTTGTCCGAGGGGGAAAGGCGATGTGCGGCCAGGGGACGGCTCGTACGCGCCGCCCCCTGGCCGCCGGGCCGGATCAGTGCCGGCCCCGGTCCGTTCTGTGTGCCCCGCCCGCCGGCGGGCCGGTCGGCGGGGCATCAGTGACGGCTCAGTAGCACTCGACTCCGGCGCCGGAACCCTGCTTGATGTTCAGGTTCAGGCCGGGGAGCACGAAGGTGCCCGCCGAGGTGGCGTAGGCGGTCTGCTGAACGTTCTTCAGCTCGGCCTTGTCGGCGGCCTGGGCGAAGCCGGTGGCACCGGTGGGCTTGCCGTCGCCCTTGATGTTCTTCCAGTTCGCGGTGGCGGAACCCTTGAGGGTGGCCGCGTCCTGACCGATGTTGATGTTCGTGAACGTCGCGTCGGCGTTGAGCTGGTTGAGGTCGATCAGCAGGTTGGTCGCCTGGACCTGGCCCGCGTCGGCCGCCGGGTCGCCGCTGGCCTCGGCCGCGGTACCGGCGTTGAGGACCAGGGTCCACTTGCCCAGGCCCGGGATGTCGGTGACGACGGACTGGCACAGGTTGTGGATGGTGGCGTGGTCGAAGGCCGAGACCGCGATCACGTGCGGGGTGCCGTTGGTCTCCACGTCGACCGAACCGAACTGGGCGAAGTTGGTGCCCGTCAGGTGCGGCGTGGTGACCTTGAAGCTCTGGCCCGAAACGCTGAACGACGCGGCGAGCGCGCTCTGCGCGATGCTCATGCCGATGCCGGCGGTCGCGGCGACAGCGGGCACCATCACCAGGGCGAAGCGCTTCCAGCTGGTCTTGCCATAAGTCTGGGACATGCGAGTCCTCCTTCTCGGACGTACATCTCCGGCGGGTCCGACACGCGGATCCCGTCCTGGGATGGGAGAAGAGCTACGTCCTCGGTAGCGGAGAGCGCTGTCGTCAAGCGGACCGGACGACGGGCGATCACCCCCGAGCGACAACCAACGGCCGCGCGGGCTGCGCGACCGAAGAAGGAAGCAGGATCCGCTGTGGGTTGCGGACACCCCCCTGCTCCCAACCGCCAGGCGGTGCCGGCGATTACCCGGTGGGGATCCCGCACCCATGTGTCCGGCAGGCGGCCGGGGGATGAAGTGAGGGACCAGGCGGTGCCGATCGTGCTGGAATCCCGGCCGAAGCACAAGAGGTCCATTACTGACGGGTAATCCAACAGCCGGACTCAATGATCATGAAGCGGTCATGACATGAACGGAGAGTGAGATTCCGCCTGTTTCCCAGCGAAGAAACCCGCAGGAAACAGGAAGGAAACACCCGCGCACGGTCACCTGGGGTGACCGTGCGCGGGTGTTGTCAAGATTTGATAAACCTCTACGGATCAGCGGGATTGTCGCCTTATCTCTGACGACACCGCAGGTCATCCGCCGTGCCAACCGGCAGTGGCCGACAGGATCCGCCGGCGTCCGCACCGGGCGCCGACGGGCCCGCCGCAGACCGCGCCGCAGGCGTCAGAAGAGCACCCGGGCCAGCGCGGTGCGCGCGGCGCCGACCCGCGGGTCCTCGGCGCCGATCACCTCGAAGAGCTCCAGCAGCCGCATCCGCGCGGTGTCCCGGTCCGCGCCGAAGGTCCGCCCGACGGTGTCCACCAGGCGCCCGAAGGCGTCCTCGACGTGCCCGCCGACCAGGTCCAGGTCCGCGGCGTCCAGCTGGGCGGCGACGTCCTTGGGGTCGGCCGCCGCGGCCGCGCGCACCGCCTGCGGGTCCAGGGACTCGACCCGCTGCAGCAGCTGCGCCTGGGCCAGGCCCAGCTGGGCCTCGGCGTTGCCGGGCTGGTCGGCCAGCACGTTCTGGTAGGCCTGGATGGCGCCGCCCAGGTCGCCGCGGTCCAGCGCCTCGTGGGCGGCCGACAGGGCCGGGTCCTCGGGCAGCTGCGGCAGGCCCGCCGGGCCGCCGTCCGGGCCGTCCAGCGGGGCCGCGCCGCCGACGATGCCGAAGCGCTGCTCGGCCACCGCGATCAGCTGGTCGAGGATCTTGCGGACGTTGGCCTCGTTCTCGGCGCCCTGGAAGAGCGGGACCAGCTGGCCGGCCACCACGGCCATCACGGCCGGGATGCCCTGGATGCCGAACTGCTGGGCGATCAGCTGGTTGGCGTCCACGTCGATCTTGGCGAGCACGATCCGGCCGGCGTACTCCTCGGCCAGGCGCTCCAGGATCGGGCTGAGCTGCTTGCAGGGGCCGCACCACTCGGCCCAGAAGTCGACGACCACCGGCACCTCGGCGGACCGCTGGACGACCTCGTCCTCGAAGGTCTCCTCGGTGACGTCGATGACCAGCTGGTAGCCGGCGCCCGGGAGCTCGGCGGCGCCCCCGCCGGCGGCCGCCTGGCGGGCTCGTTCGGCGCGGGCCTGCTCGGCCTTCTGTGCGGCCTCGCCGGCCGCCTTCACCGCGGCGAGGTCGACCGCGCCGCGCAGGGCGGCGCTGTTCAGATGCGTGTTCCGTGGCTGCATGGCACTATCCTCCCCCGTCCGCGCCGGTGCCGGGCGCCATCCGCCGGGAAAGTCCGCCACCGGCTGGATTGCCGTGGTCGTCCACCGTCCGGCGGGAGCCCGTACTCCCCCTGGTAGCTACCGTGCTGCGGCGCGGATCCCCACCCGCGCCCCGCACCGGACCCCTCCCACAGGGTCGGCACGTGGTTGCCGCTCTTTCGCTACTGGTCGTAGCGTATCTGGCCCCCGCCCGGGGCGCGCAAGCCCCACCCGGCCCACGGGGACGTGACGTGCCCCACTTTCCGCGGCCGCTTTCGCCGTCACCGATCTCTGGGTACGGTGGCATCCCCCACCCAAGCTACTCACCAGTACATATCCCAAGGAGGCCCGGTGGCCCCCACCTCGCAGCCGGCAGCGCCCCGCACCAAGGGACGCCCGCGCAGTGCGGCGACCGACCTCGCGATCCTCGAGGCCACCCGCGAGGCGCTGGCCGAGCTCGGCTGGGGCGGGCTCACCATGGGCCACGTCGCGGTGCGGGCCGGCGTCGCCAAGACCACCCTGTACCGCCGCTGGCCGTCCAAGAACGAGCTGGTGGTGGACGCCGTGGCCAGCCTCTTCGACGAGCTGGAGGTGGCCGACCGCGGCAGCCTGCAGGCCGACATCGAGGACGTGGTGGTCCAGTTCGCGGCCGTGCTGGCCCGCCCGGAGAGCCAGGCGGCGCTGCTCGCGCTCTTCGCCGAGGGCAGCCGCGACCCGCAGCTGCGCCGGCGGATCCGCGAGCACATCGTCGACCCGCAGAAGCGGCTGGTCCACCAGGGGCTGGCGCACGCGCAGGCGCGCGGCGAACTGACCGGCGAGCACGACCCGGTGGTGGCGACCGAGGAGATCGACATCATCTTCGACACCATCGCGGGCGCGGTCGAGCACCGGATGCTGGTGATCGGCGAGCCGGCGAGCCCGGAGTGGATCCGGCGGTTCACCAACCTGCTGCTCAACCCCGGCCTCTACCAGGGCTGCCCGGCCTCGGCCGCCCGCACCGACGGCTGACGGCCGGCGAACCGGACCCGACCGGACCCGACCGACGGCCGAGCCGACCGCCCCGGCCGCAGAACGCCCGCAGAACGCCCGCAGAACGACCCCCGAACGCCCGCAGGCGCCCTGCCGCCCCCGCCCGGGGGCGGCAGGGCGCCTGCGGGGCGCCCGGGCCTCAGAAGCCGGCCGGCTCCCGGTAGATCCCCCACTCCGCGCGCAGCGCGTGGCAGATCTCGCCGAGCGTCGCCTCGGCCCGCACGGCCTGCAGCATCGGCTCGATCATGTTGCGCCCCTCGCGGGCCGCGGCCAGCATCGCGGCGAGCCCGGCCTGCACGGCCGCGTCGTCGCGGGCGGCCTTGCGCGCGCCCAGCACCCGGACCTGCTCGCGCTCCACCTCGTGGCTGACCCGAAGGATCTCCAGCTCAGGGGTGACGCTCTTGGGGAAGCAGTTGACGCCCACCACCCGCTTCTCGCCCTTCTCCACCCCCTGCTGGTACTGGAAGGCGGCCTCGGCGATCTCGCCGGTGAACCAGCCCTCCTCGATCCCGCGCAGGATGCCGGCGGTCATCGGGCCGATCGGGTGCTCGCCCGAGCCCTTCGCCAGCTCCGCCTTGTCCAGGATCCGGGCGAAGATCTCCTCCGCCTGCGCCTCGATCCGGTCGGTCAGCGCCTCGACGTACCAGGAACCGCCCAGCGGGTCGGCCACGTTGGCCACCCCGGTCTCCTCCATCAGCACCTGCTGGGTGCGCAGGGCGATCTCGGCGGCCTGCGCGGAGGGCAGCGCCAGGGTCTCGTCCAGGGCGTTGGTGTGCAGCGAGTTGGTCCCGCCGAGCACCGCCGAGAGCGCCTCCACCGCGGTGCGCACCACGTTGTTGTAGGGCTGCTGGGCGGTGAGCGAGACACCGGCGGTCTGGGTGTGGAAGCGCAGCCACTGCGCCTTGTCGGTCTTCGCGCCGTAGCGCTCGCGCAGCCAGCGGGCCCAGATCCGGCGGGCGGCGCGGAACTTGGCGATCTCCTCGAAGAAGTCCAGGTGCGCGTCGAAGAAGAACGACAGGCCCGGCGCGAAGACGTCCACGTCCAGCCCGCGCGACAGGCCCAGCTCGACGTAGGCGAAGCCGTCGGCCAGCGTGTAGGCCAGCTCCTGCGCGGCCGTCGCACCGGCCTCGCGGATGTGGTAGCCGGAGACCGAGAGCGGCTTGTAGGCGGGGATGCCGGCGGCGCAGTGCTCCATCAGGTCGCCGATCAGGCGCAGGTGCGGCTCGGGGGCGAAGAGCCACTCCTTCTGCGCGATGTACTCCTTGAAGATGTCGGTCTGCAGCGTGCCGTTGAGCACCGCGGGGTCGACGCCCTGCCGCTCGGCGGCCACCAGGTACATGCAGAAGATCGGCACCGCCGGGCCGCTGATCGTCATCGAGGTGGTCACCTCGGCCAGCGGGATGTCCCGGAAGAGCACCTCCATGTCGGCCGCCGAGTCGATCGCCACCCCGCAGTGCCCGACCTCGCCCAGCGACTTCGCGTCGTCGGAGTCGTAGCCCATCAGGGTCGGCATGTCGAAGGCGACCGAGAGGCCGCCGCCGCCGGCCTCCAGGATCATCCGGTACCGCTCGTTGGTCTGCTCGGCGTTGCCGAAGCCGGCGAACTGGCGGATCGTCCAGGTGCGGCCGCGGTAGCCGGTGGCGTGCAGGCCGCGGGTGTAGGGGTACTCACCCGGCCAGCCGATCCGCTCGAACCCCTCGTACGGCTGCCCGGCCGGCGGTCCGTAGACCGGCTCCACCTGGTCGCCCGAGAGCGTGGTGAAGTCGGCGTCACGCTTGCGCGCGCTGTCGAAGCGCTGCTGCCAGCGCTGCCTGCCGCGCTCGATCTCCTCGGCGTCCATGCGACCTGCTCCCGGTAGATGGTAGGACGTCCTAGAAATTTACTCGGACGTCCTACTACTTGTCGATGGCGACCCGGTACGAAAAAGGCCCCCACCGTGGTGGAGGCCTGGTACAGCGGGAACGCGCCGAGGAGTCAGACGCTCACCGGCTGCTGCGCGGCACCGGCCGCCTGCGCGGCGGCGGCCTCGCGGACCACCCGGCGCTCGGCGACGAAGGAGGCGAACGGGATGCAGCCGGCGGCCAGCGTGAAGACCAGCCGGCCCAGCGGCCACCGGAGCTTCTGGCCGAGCAGGAAGGTCACCACGAAGTAGCCGATGTACAGGTACCCGTGCAGCATCGCCACGTACATCGTGAGGTCCTTGGCCGTCCCGAAGCCGTACTTGGCGACCATGAAGCCGCAGAAGATCAGCAGCGCGCAGCCGGTGGCGATGGCCAGCGCCCGGTACCAGGCCAGCAGGGGGGTGGACTTCATGGGGGGCAGCCTTCGCGCTCGACAGGGGGGTGACAGCTCATCCGAGGGTAGCCGCCGTTTCGGTGATCACTGCTCCGGGGGCTCCGCGAAGTCGCCGGCCGCCACCCGCAGCGGTCGCAGCAGTTCGAAGACCTCGCGGCACTGCGCCTCGTCGTACGTCTCGAGCCCGAAGTCGATGGCCATCAGCTCCCGGGTGGCCTGCTCGACGCACGCGCGGCCGCGCTCGGTGATCGCGGCCAGCACGCCGCGCCCGTCCAGCGGGTTGGGGCGCCGGGAGACCAGACCGGCCCGCTCCAGGCGGTCCACGGTGTTGGTCACGCTGGTGGGGTGGACCATCAGCCGTTCGCCGATCTTGGAGAGCGGCAGCTCGCCGGTGCGGCTGAAGGTGAGCAGCACCAGCGCCTCGTAGCGGGCGAAGGTCAGCCCGTACGGCTTGACCACCGCGTCGACCCGGGCGAGCAGGATCTGCTGCGCGCGCATCACCGAGGTGATCGCGGCCATCGCCGGCACCTCGCCCCAGCGGCGGGCCCAGAGCTCGTCGGCGCGGGCGATCGGGTCGAAGTCGAGTGCGAGGGGTTTGGCCACGCCCTCACCGTACCGGCGGGCCGCCCGGGCTCACCCGGACGGCCGCATGGTGGGACCGCCGTCCGGGCGCCTCAGGCCGCGCTCTCGGCGGGGGTGAGGGCCGCGGCGGCGCCGCGCTCCTCCCGGGCCAGCATCCGCTCGGCGAAGAAACCGCCGGTGGGGACCACCGAGAGCAGGAAGAGCACCAGCACCTTCTTGGCGCTCCAGCCCTGCTTCTGCCAGGCCAGGCCCAGGAACGCGACGTAGGCGATGAAGAGGATGCCGTGGATCATGCCCATCGCCGGCACGCCGTTGAAGCTGGTGGTCCGCTTCAGCACCGAGCAGAGCAGCAGGAGTAGGAAGGACAGGCCCTCGGGGCCGGAGACAAGGCGCAGACGGTGGGCGGCGCTGCTGTGCTGCATGAGTACCTCACTGCGGTGGCGGGACGGCGCTTGTGAACGGGAGCACAAGCCGCGGTCCATTATGGGCGGACACCGCCGCCCGCCCCGCCCCGGGGGCCCAGCTGGTGCCCGACGTCACACCGGACCTCCCACCCGCCGACGCCCGCGCGCCGGGCCTCGCTATCCTCGTGCCGCGCGGCCCGGCCCCGGGCCGCCGCGGACCGCACAGGGGGAGCACCGAACGATGTTCAAGCGGGACTGGGATCGCCGAACCTGCGCCCGGCGCGGCCACACCACCTACGCCCCGACCGAGCCCACGCTCCGGCAGCGGCTGCACGTCGTCACCGCCCTGGGCGAGGCCTGGCGCTGCCTGCGCTGCGGCGACTTCGCCATCGGTGCCCCGCACGCGGTGGGCCCGGCCGCCGAGGCGCCGCTGGTGCCGCGCGGCAAGGCGCTGCGCGACCTGTTCGTGCTGCGCTTCCTGGCCGTGGAGCGGGCGCTGCGCGGGGTGCTGGGGATCCTGATCGCCTGGGCCGTCTGGAAGTTCTCCAACAGCCAGGACGCCGTGCACCAGTTCTTCGACCAGAACCTGACGGTCTTCAAGCCGGTCGCCGACCACTTCCACTACGACCTGGACCACTCCCCCATCGTCGACACCGTCCGCAAGACCTTCGGCTACCACCACAGCACGCTGGTGTACGTCGCCGGCGGGGTGCTGCTCTACTCGCTGATCGAGCTGGTCGAGGGGGTCGGCCTCTGGCTGAACCGGCGCTGGGCGGAGTACCTCGCGGTGATCGCCACCGCCGCCTTCCTGCCGCTGGAGGGCTACGAGTTGAGCGAGCACGTGACCGCGGTCAAGATCGCCACCACCGCGGTCAACATCGGCGCGGTGCTGTGGATCCTGCTCTCCAAGCGGCTGTTCGGCCTGCGCGGCGGGCACGCGGCCTTCGAGGCGCAGCGCCACTCGGCCTCGCTGCTGGAGATCGAGCGCGCCGCCGACGCGCTGCCCGCGAGCGTCTGACCCGAGGGGTTCGCCACGAGCGGTCCGGGCGGCCCCTGGCTCAGGGGCCGCCCGGACCGCTATGTTCGCCCGGTGGCACAGTTCCGACTCCAGGGCTCCCGGGTACTCGCCGTCGACCTCGCCGGTGACGCCGTCAAGGCGCGCAACGGCTCGATGGTCGCCTACACCGGGCAGATGGCCTTCAAGAAACTCTCCGGCGGCGGCGACGGCCTGCGCGGCATGGTGACCCGCCGGCTGACCGGCGAGCAGATGACCGTGATGGAGGTCCGCGGCCAGGGCACCTGCTTCTTCGCCGACCGGGCCGCCGAGGTCAACCTGGTGCGGCTGAACGGCGAGACGCTCTTCGTCGAGGCGAGCAACCTGCTCTGCACCGAGGCCACGCTGCGCACCGGCACCACCTTCACCGGGCTCAACGGCATGGCCTCGGGCGACGGCCTGTTCACCACCAAGGTGGAGGGGGTCGGCTGGGCGGCGCTGAACTCCAACGGACCCGCGGTGGTGCTGCGGGTCACCAGGGACCTGCCGCTGCGGGTGGACCCCGGCGCGTACCTGGCGCACACCGGCCAGCTGCAGCGCCACCTGCGCTCCGGCGCGGGCTGGACCACGCTGATCGGCGAGGGCGGCGGCGAGGCGGTGCAGGTGGAGTTCGCCGGCGAGGGCCTGGTCTACGTGCAGCCCGCGGAGCAGCGCACCTTCGGAGGCGACGTCTGATGCCCTTCCACAAGATCAACGGGAAGCTCGTCGAGGCGCCGGTCCAGCCCGGCCAGCGGCTCTTCAGCCAGCGCGGCGCGATGATCGCCTACCGCGGCGACCTGAGCTTCACGCCCAACCTGATGGGCGGCCAGGGCGGGGTGATGTCGATGATCGGGCGCCGGGTGGCGAACGAGGACACCCCGCTGATGAGCGTCGAGGGCCGCGGCACCGTGCTGTTCGGCCACGGCGGCCACCACGTGCACGTGGTCGACCTGGCCGGCGACACCCTGTGGGTGGAGGCGGACCGGCTGCTGGCCTTCGACGGGACGCTGCAGCAGTCGACGATGTTCATGGGCTCGCAGGGCGGCGTGATGGGCGTCATCCGCGGCCAGGTGAGCGGCCAGGGGCTCTTCACCACCCAGCTGGCGGGCCACGGCTCGGTGGCCGTGATGGCGCACGGCGGCGTCTTCGAGCTGCCGATCGTGCCCGGCCAGCCGGTGCACGTGGACCCGCAGGCGTACGTCGCGCACCGCGGCGACGTCCGCAACAAGCTGTCCAGCGCACTGGGCTGGCGGGACATGGTGGGCCGGGGCTCGGGCGAGGCGTTCCAGCTGGAACTCTCCGGCCACGGCACGGTCTACGTGCAGGCGAGCGAGGAGAAGCTCTGATGACGTACCCGCCGATGCCGGGTCCCGGCGACCTGACCGTGTACGACGCGTACAGCCTGCCGGTCAACGACAACGTCAACCCGTACACCTTCTCGGTGGAGCTCAACGGCAGCTACTACCTGCAGAAGGGCAAGATGATCGCCTACTACGGCGACGTCTCCTTCCAGGGCGTGGGGCACGGCGCGCTCGACCGACTGATGGCCAACAGCTTCAACTCCCCGCTGCACGCCGCCGACTGGGTGGTGGCGCAGGGCCGCGGCAAGATGCTGCTGGCCGACCGCGCGTTCGACCTCAACTCCTACGACCTGGAGGAGGGGAACCTGACCGTCCGCTCGGGCAACCTGCTGGGTTTCGAGCCCACCCTGGCGCTCAAGCAGTCGATCATCCCCGGCTTCCTCACGCTGATCGGCACCGGCCGCTTCGTGGCGGCCTCGAACGGTCCGGTCCACTTCATGGAACCACCCGTACGAGTGGATCCGCAGGCCCTGGTGGGCTGGGCGGACTGCCCCGCGCCGTGCCACCACTACGACCACCACTACCTGCAGGGCGTCTTCGGCGGGCTGCGCCGGATGACCGGGCTGGGCGGGGTCTCCGGCGAGGAGCACCAGTTCGAGTTCATCGGCGCCGGCCAGGTGCTGGTGCAGTCCAGCGAGGCACTGATGGCCGAGCGCTCGGTGGGCGCGATCGAGGCGGAGGCCGGCGTGCCCGGGTCCGGGGTGCCCCAGCAGCACGGCCAGGGGCGCGGGGGCGGGCAGCAGCTGCCGAACGTCAACGTGCCGGGGCTGGGCAACATCGGTGACCTGGGCCGGCGCTTCGGCCTCTGAACGGCTCGAGCGCCCCACTCGGCGGGCGCCCCGCCCGGCGTCCCACGGAGCGTGCCGCGTCACAGGGGCAACTTGTAGAAAGTTGAACAATATCGAGTATCATACTCGGTATGGACACGCACGCCACCGAGCCGGCCGAGCCCCGGGAGCCGGCCCCGGCCGCCCCCGCCGACGACGACGTCCCCTGGCTGACCGCCCGGGAGCAGCGGCTGTGGCGCGCCCACCTGGAGGTCAGCAAGCTGCTGGAGTACCAGCTCGGCCGCGAGCTGCAGCAGCACGACCTGGCGATCAACGACTTCGAGATCCTGGTGGTGCTCTCCGAGTCCCCGCACCGCCGGATGCGGATGACCGACCTGGCGACCGCGACCCTGCAGTCCAAGAGCCGCCTCTCGCACCAGATCACCCGGATGGAGAGCGCCGGCCTGGTGCTGCGCCAGGAGTGTCCGGGCGACCGCCGGGGCCTGTACGCCCACCTCACCGAGCCCGGCTGGGAGCTGCTGCGCAAGGTCGCCCCCGACCACGTGCGCAGCGTGCGCGCGCACTTCGTCGACCGCTTCGACAGCGACCAGATCGACGCCATGTACGAGGCGCTGGCCCCGATCGCCGAGCACCTGCGCGCGCTGCGCGGCCGCTCCTAGGACCCCGCCGGGGCCCCGGGACCGGCCGCGGCTGCGGCTCAGCGGTCGGTGAGCCCCGCCACCAGCTCGTCGGCGGCTCCGTACGGGTCCAGCACCCCGGCCGCCACCTTGTCGGCCAGCGCGTCCAGGTGCCGGTCGCCGTGCAGGTCGCCGATCCGGGCCCGCAGCGCGGCCAGCGCGATCGCCTCGACCTCCTGGGCCGCGCGCCGGCGCCGGCGCGCCGCCAGTTCACCGTGCTCGGCCAGCCAGGCGTGGTGCTTCTCCAGCGCCTCGACCACCTCGTCCACGCCCTCGCCGCGGGCCGCCACGGTCTTGACGATCGGCGGCCGCCAGTCCCCCGGCTCGCGCGCCTCGCCCAGGCCGAGCATGTGGCTCAGCTCCCGGGCGGTGGCGTCCGCGCCGTCCCGGTCGGCCTTGTTGACCACGAAGAGGTCGCCGATCTCCAGGATCCCCGCCTTGGCGGCCTGGATCCCGTCACCCATCCCGGGGGCCAGCAGCACCACCGTGGTGTCGGCCTGCGCGGCCACCTCGACCTCGGACTGGCCGACCCCGACGGTCTCCACCAGGATCACCTCGCAGCCCGCCGCGTCCAGCACCCGCAGCGCCTGCGGGGCGGCCCAGGAGAGGCCGCCCAGGTGCCCGCGGGTGGCCATCGAGCGGATGAAGACGTCCGGGTCGGTGGCGTGGTCCTGCATCCGTACCCGGTCACCCAGCAGCGCGCCGCCGGAGAACGGCGAGGACGGGTCCACCGCCAGCACCCCGACCCGCTTGCCGAGCCGCCGGTAGGCCGAGACCAGCGCCGAGGTGGTGGTCGACTTGCCCACGCCGGGCGAGCCGGTCAGGCCCACGGTGTACGCCCGGCCGGTGTACGGCGCCAGCGCCGCCATCGCCTCGCGCAGCTGGGGGGCGGCGTTCTCGACCAGCGAGATCAGCCGGGCGACCGCGCGCGGGCGCCCCTCGCGGGCCTGCTCGACCAGGGTCGGCACATCGATCATGACGTCTCCTTGGCTGGACGACCGGCGCCCCCTCGCGGGCGAGGGGGCGCCGGTCGGCACGCTCTGCTCAGGCCTTCGGCACCCGGACGATCAGGGCGTCGCCCTGGCCGCCGCCGCCGCACAGCGCGGCCGCGCCGGTGCCGCCGCCGCGGCGCTGCAGCTCCAGCGCCAGGTGCAGCACCACGCGGGCGCCGGACATCCCGATCGGGTGGCCCAGCGCGATCGCGCCGCCGTTGACGTTGACCTTCTCCTCGGTCACGCCCAGGTCCTTCATCGACTGGTGGGCGACGGCCGCGAACGCCTCGTTGATCTCGATCAGGTCGAGGTCGGCGACCGTGATGCCCTCCTTGCCCACCGCGTGCAGGATCGCGTTGGACGGCTGCGACTGCAGCGAGTTGTCCGGACCCGCCACGTTGCCGTGCGCGCCGATCTCGGCGATCCAGCTCAGGCCGAGCTCCTCGGCCTTGGCCTTGCTCATCACGACCACCGCGGCGGCGCCGTCGGAGATCTGCGAGGAGGTGCCGGCGGTGATCGTGCCGTCCTTCGCGAAGGCCGGGCGCAGCTTGGCCAGGCCCTCGACGGTGGTGTCGCCGCGGATGCCCTCGTCCTGGCTGAACAGGACCGGCTCGCCCTTGCGCTGCGGGATCTCGACCGGCACGATCTCGGCCTCGAAGACGCCGTTCTTCTGCGCGGCGGCGGCCCGCTGGTGCGAGCGGGCGGCGATCTCGTCCTGCACCTCGCGGCCGATGCCCAGCCGGGTGTTGTGGGTCTCGGTGGACTGGCCCATCGGGATGTTCTCGTACGCGTCGGTCAGGCCGTCGTGGGCCATCGCGTCGAGCAGCTCGATCGCGCCGTACTTGTAGCCCTCGCGGGACTTCGGCAGCAGGTGCGGGGCGTTGGTCATGGACTCCTGGCCGCCGGCCACCACGATGTCGAACTCGCCGGCGCGGATCAGCTGGTCGGCCAGCGCGATGGCGTCCAGACCCGAGAGGCAGACCTTGTTGATGGTCAGCGCCGGGACGTTCAGCGGGATGCCGGCCTTGACGGCGGCCTGGCGGGCCGGGATCTGGCCGGCGCCGGCCTGCAGCACCTGGCCCATGATCACGTACTGGACCTGGTCGCCGCTCACGCCGGCCCGCTCGAGCGCGGCCTTGATGGCGAAGCCGCCGAGCTCGGCGCCGGAGAAGCCCTTGAGCGATCCGAGCAGCCGACCCATCGGGGTGCGGGCGCCCGCGACGATCACGGAGGTGGAAGCGGTGGAAGCGGTAGGCATGAAACGAGCCCCTTCGCACGTCTTGGCCAGCGAGTCCCGCCGGCGCTTGAGCAGGGTGGCGGGGCCCGGGGAGAGGGATGCAGCTCAATGTACTGACCCGTAACCCGGGCGTCACCGGAGCGACGGTGTGATCAGGCTCGCACGCGGCCCGGTGGCGCCGGGAGCGGCTTCTGCGCTGCACTGGTGCGAAAACAACCCCTCGGAGGTTCGCTGTGCTCACCCGGATCGACCACATCGGCATCGCCTGCTTCGACCTCGACCGGACCGTCGAGTTCTACCGTGCCACCTACGGCTTCGAGGTGTTCCACAGCGAGGTGAACGAGGAGCAGGGCGTCCGCGAGGCGATGCTCAAGATCAACGACACCGGGGACGGCGGCGCCTCCTACCTGCAGCTGCTGGAGCCCACCCGCGAGGACTCCACGGTCGCCAAGTGGCTGGCCAAGAACGGCGAGGGCGTGCACCACATCGCCTTCGGCACCGCCGACGTGGACGGCGACGCCGCCGCGATCGCGGGCAAGGGCGTGCGGGTGCTCTACGACCAGCCCCGGATCGGGTCGATGGGTTCGCGGATCACCTTCCTGCACCCCAAGGACTGCGGCGGCGTGTTGACCGAGCTGGTGACCTCCGCGGAGCCGTCCGGGGAGCACTGACCGGCCGGTAACCTGCGCGAGTGCCCACCTCGACGGTTACAGGCCCGCCCCGGCGCACTACACTGCCCAGGGTCGCAGGGGAGTCCAGAACCAGGGCACGGCTGAACGGTCGAAGTTCGGATCTGTCACCATTCTCCACAGGCAAGAGTTCGCCCAGGAGTCCACCCGGTCGGCGGAGCGCGGTTCACTTAAGCGTTCCACCGGCGCGCGGCTCCGACCGTGGTGGACGACCCCAGCGCCGGGGCCGTCCGATTCCCGAACCGTTCGGGCCTGCCACGGCTGCAAGGACCAGTGCGGTCGGCCCCCGGTGGGGCCGGACCGGGCCGCGCCGGTCGAGGACGCGACCAGGAGATGGATGGGACCGCGCAGTGCGGGGCAACGACCGCTACGAGGTTGATGATCACCTCTCCCAGTTCGAGGCCGAGATGGAGCGGCTTCGCAAGGAGCGGGACAAGACCGTCGAGCATGCCGAGGACCTCGCCTACCAGGTGGAGGTGCTCCGGGCCAAGCTGCACGAATCGCGTCGGCAGCTGGCTCAGCCGCGCGCTTTCGACGCGGTCTCCGGCCAGGCCGAGCAGCTCCTGCGCACCGCCGAACTCCAGGCCCAGCAGTTGCGCGAGACCGCGGAGCGCCAGCTGCGCGAGTCCCAGGCGGCCACCCAGCGGCTGATGGCCGAGGCCGCCGAGCGCACCGCCCGCATCGAGGCCGAGCTGCAGGCCCGCCGCCGGCAGATGGACGACGAGCTCGCCGAGCTGCGCCGGGCCGCCGAGCAGCACGTCAACGAGAACGTCAACTGGGCCGAGCAGACCCGCGCCGGCACCGAGCAGGAGGCCCAGCGCCTGCTGCAGGACGCGCACGCCGAGGCCGAGCGGATGAAGGCCGCCGCCCGGGCCGAGGCCGCCGCCCTCGCCGACCAGGCCCGCGCGCAGACCGCCGCCGACGTGGACGCCGCCCGCGGCGAGGCCCAGGCCGCCGCCGAGGCCGCCCTGCTGCGCGCCCAGAACGACGCCGAGCGCCTGCTGCGGGCCGCCTCCGAGCAGGCCCAGCAGCCCGCCGCGCAGGCCGAGGAGCTGCGCGGCAGCGCCGCCACCGAGGCCCAGCAGCAGCTGGCCGGCGCGCAGGCCGCCGCCGAGCGCGGCCTGGCCGCCGCCGAGGTCGAGTTCGCCCGGCTCAAGCAGCAGGCCGTCGAGGCGCTGGCCGCCGCCGACGCCTCGCTCGCCCAGGCCAAGGCCGAGTTCGAGCGGCTGCGCGAGCAGGCCCAGGCCGAGGCCCGGCGGGCCCGCCAGGAGGCCACCGAGCTGCGCGAGCAGGCGGCCCTGGCCGCCGAGCAGCTGCAGGCCGAGGCCACCGCCACCGCCGAGCGCAAGGTCGCCGACGGCGAGGCCGCCAGCGAGCAGCGCTCGCAGACCGCCAAGGCCGAGGTGGCCCGGATGGTCCGCAAGGCCACCGAGGAGGCCGCGCGGATCCGCGCCGAGGCCGCCGAGGTGACCGCCAGGGCGCAGAACGCCCGGGCCGAGGCCGACGCCGCCAAGGCCGCCGCCGCCGAGGAGAACGACCGGCTGCGCGGTGCCGCCGAGAGCGTCGCCACCCAGCTGCGCGAGGCGGCCGAGGCGGCCATCGCCGAGCTGCGGGCCGCCACGCTGGCCGAGATCGGCGAGCTGCGCGCCCAGGCCGAGACCGCCGCCGAGGCGATCCGCGCCGACGCCCGCGAGCAGGGCCGGGCCGAGGGCGCCAAGGACGCCACCGTGCACCTGGCCAAGGCCGCCAAGAGCGCCGAGGAGGCGCTGAACCGCGCCACCGAGGACGCCGAGGCGACCCGGGCCGGGGCCGCCGCCGAGGCCGAGCGGATCCGCAGCGAGGCCGCCGCCGAGGCCGAGCGGCTGCGCGAGCAGGCCCAGGAGGCCGTCGAGCAGGCGCAGAACGCCGCGCTGGACGACGCCGCCGGGCTGCGCGCCCGGATGGAGCAGATGCAGGACGAGGCGGCCCGGCTGCGCGCCGAGGCCGAGGAGCTGCGCGCCCAGGCCGAGGCCGCGGCCGAGAAGGTGCGCGGCGAGGCGCGCCGGCAGGCCGTGGTCCAGATAGAGGAGTCCGCGAAGAGCGCCGAGGAGCTGCTCACCAAGGCCAAGGCCGACTCCGACGAGCTGCGCGCCGGCGCGGGCGCCGAGGTCGAGCGGCTGCGCGCCGAGGCCAAGGAGCAGGCCGCGCAGATGCAGGCGCGCGCCGAGCAGACCCTGACCCGGGCCCGCGCCGAGGCCGAGAAGCTGACCACCACGGCCGCCCAGCAGCACAAGGACGCGCTGGCCGCCGCCAGGGCCGCGCCCGCCGAGAACCGCGCGCCCGCCGAGCGGGAGACCGGCGAACTGCGCCGCGAGGCCGCCGAGTTCGACCACCGGATCCGGTCCGAGGCGCAGGCCGCGGCCGGCGCGCTGCAGGCCGAGGCGCAGGCCGCGGCCGAGGCGCGCGAGGGCGAGGCGCGGGCGGAGGCCGACCGGGTGCGGGCCGAGGCCGAGG
>NZ_BAAALF010000178.1:0-17200 GCF_039528135.1 Kitasatospora nipponensis
CGCCGACCGCGCCGAACGCCCCGACCGTCGGCCTGGACAAGCCGGTCGGCCCCACGCCCGCGCCCGTCCCCGCGCCGCCGGGCCCGGGCCCGGTGCCCACCCCCGACCCGGTGCACGCCGCCGCGGCCAAGGGGTCCGCCGCCCGCAGCGCGCCCACCGCCCCGCCCCCGGGGCCGGTCGAGCTGACGCTGCGCGAGGAGCGCCTGGAGATCACCAACGAGTGGCACGTGCTGGGCACCGCCCGGTTGCGCAAGTACGTCGTCACCGAGCCGGTCGAGCGGCGGATCCAGGTGGTGCGCGAGCGGGTCCGGGTGGAGCGGGTGCCGGTGAGCGAGGCCGAGCGGGCCGCCCTCTCCGCGCAGGAGATCGCCGAGGCCGTGGAGGAGGTGACGCTGCACGAGGAGCGGCCGGCGGTGCGCAAGTACCTGGCGCCGCTGGAGCGGGTGCGCCTGGTGGTCGAGCGGTACACCGAGGAGAAGGTGATCCGCGACGAGCTGCGCCGCGAGCAGGTCGAGATCCACGACAGCACCACCCCGGCACCGCCCGCCAGCGCCCCGGCGGGCCAGGCCACCGGCGCCGCCGCCACGCCCCCCGGCGCGGCCACCTCCCCCCACGCCACCGCCCCCAACACCACCACCCCCGCCGGCCCCTCCCCCCTGGCGCCCCCCGCACCGACCCCCTCGGCCGACCAGATGCCCCTGCCGGGCACCGCCGCCGCCGGCCGACCGGCCCACGACACCCACGCCTGAGCCGACCTGCGGCACCTCCCTCGTGGCCCGGACCTGCACCGTCAGGTCCGGGCCACGCGCGTGACCAATGCTTCACCAGTAGATATTTGACAGACTGAAGGACTTTGGGCATGGTTACTTCAGTTCGTTGACTTTCACCAGCTTGAAGCAGTCCGGGAACCGACTGCCGAAGCCCGTCCCTCGAAGGAGCCACCCGTGAGTGAGGCGCCACAGCCCACCGCCTCGGCCGAGAAGCAGAGCACGGCCCGGGTCCTGCCCGCGCTCGTGCTGGCCATGCTGGCGTACAGCGTGGTGCAGACCGCGGTCGTCCCGATCCTGCCCTCGCTGGCCAAGGAGCTGAACGTCTCCGGCTCCAACATCACCTGGCTGATGACCGCGAACCTGCTCTCCGCGGCCGTCCTGACCCCGCTGCTGGGCCGCTTCGGCGACCTGCGCGGACGCAAGCCGATGCTGCTCATCTCGCTCGGCGGGCTGGTGCTCGGCTCCGGCCTGGCGGTGACCACCCACTCCTTCACCCTGCTGGTCGTCGCCCGGGTGCTGCAGGGTGCCGGCGGTGGCGTGCTGCCGCTGGCCATCAGCATCGTGCGTGACGAGCTGCCCCGCGAGAAGGTCACCGGCGGCGTCGCCGCGATCAGCGCCTCGATGGGCGTGGGCAGCGGCCTGGGCCTGGTGGCCACCGGCCTGCTGCTGGAGCACTGGAGCTACAAGTCCATCTTCTGGATGGGCCTGATCTTCGGCCTGATCGCCGTCGCCCTGGTCATGCTGCGGGTGCCCAAGGACCCGGTGGTGGACAAGAACGGCGGCGCCGACCCGCTGGGCGCGCTGGCCCTGGCCGGCTGGCTCTCCGCCCTGCTGATCGCGGTCAGCCGCGGCAACGAGTGGGGCTGGACCTCCGACAAGACGCTGGGCCTGTTCGCGGTGGCCGCCGTGGTCGCGCTGCTCTGGGGCTTCATCGAGGTCAAGGTCAAGCACCCGCTGGTGGACATGAAGATGATGGCCCGCCCGGCCGTCGCCTTCACCAACATCTCCGGCCTGCTCATCGGATTCGGGATGTACGGCTCCTTCCTGGTGATCAGCAACTTCGCCCAGACCCCGGCCAAGCTGGCGCACTACGGCTTCACCGCCACCGTGCTGCACGCCGGTGTGCTGCTGCTGCCCTCGGCGATCGGCTCGATGGCCGCCGCCCCGATCGGCGCCATGCTGATCGCCCGCCGCGGCCCGCGCCTGCCGCTGGTCCTCGGTGGCGTCTTCGGTGCCGCCGCGATGGCCTACCTGGCCGTGCGGCACAGCGCCGAGGGCGACCTCTACCTCGCCTCCGCGGTCTTCGGCCTCGGCGTCGGCCTCGCCTACGCGGCCATGCCGGCCTACATCAACGGCGCCGTGCCGGCCGAGCAGAGCGGTATCGCCAACGGCATGAACGCGGTGCTGCGCACCGTCGGTGGCGCCATCGGCACCGCCGTGATGGGCGCCATCCTCACCGGTGACACCATCAAGTTCCCGATCCCGCTGCCGATCCAGATCCCGACCCTGGACGCCTACAAGCACGCCTACTGGGTCGCCGCGGTGATGTGCCTGATCGCCGCCGTGGTGCCCTTCGCGATCCGCACGGTCCGCCCGAAGCCGACCGCCGTCGCGGACCGGACCGAGGTCCCCGCCGACGAGCGCCCCGCGCCCGTCCGCACCGGCGCCTGACCCCGCCGAGCCCCACGGCGCACGAGCAATGCCCCCGTCCGGAGTACCGGGCGGGGGCACCGTGCTGTCCGGCCCACCGTCCCCGCCGGCGCCGGTGGGCCGCCGTCAGCCCCGGCGGCCGGGCGCGCGCGGCGGCAGCAGCGGCCCCGGGCCCTTGACCTTGCGCATCAGCGGCGCGGTCTCCACCTGCCGCACCGCCGGCAGCGCGGCGATCCGGGTGGTCAGGTAGGTGTACAGGGCCTGCACGTCCGCGCTGAGCACCACCGCGTGCAGGTTGGTGGGACCGGTCGTCGCGCAGGCGTAGGCCACCTCCGGATGCTCGGCCAGCGCCTGGCCGGTGGCCGCCAGCTCCGCCGGGGCGACCGAGAGCCAGAGCATCGTCTGGACCCGGACGTCGAAGATCCGCCAGTCCATCTCCAGGTCGAAGTAGAGGACGCCGCAGGCCTGGAGCTGCTCCATCCGTCGGCGCACGGTACTGGGGGACCAGCCGGTGACGGCCGCCAGCTCGGCCAGGCCCGCCCGCCCGTCCAGCGCCAGCGCCTCCAGCAGCCGCCGGTCCGCCTCCTCCAGGACCGGCTCGGGCCCGCCCCGGCGCCCGCCGGGCTCGTCACCGCGCAGCGCCGCCACCTGCCGCGGGTCCAGCGCCCCGGACTTCGAGGCCAGGCTCAGCGCGCCGCCGAAGAAGGTGTGGATCACGCAGTGCGCCGCGAACCCGACCACCTGCGGCGTGCGCGGCAACTGCTGCAGCAGCAGCCCGTGGTCCTCCTGGCCGGGGCGCGAGCGGGTGACGCAGTTGATCTCGGTGCCGCCCGAGCTGAGGCTCACCCAGGCGGTGTCCTCGCGGCGGGCCAGCGCCTCGGCCACCGCGGCGGCCGCGTCCGGCGTGCACTGCACCCGCACGTGCCAGCGCACCTCGCCCAGCGCCTGGGCGTCGGTGAGCCCCAGCACCCGCAGCCGGTCCTCGCCGCGCAGCCGGGCGTAGCGCCGGGCCACGGTCTGGTCGGAGACGCCCAGCACCTCGGCGATCCGGCTGAACGGCGCGCGGGCGGCCACTTGCAGGGCATGGACGAGCTGCCGGTCCAGGAGGTCGAATGCGTCGGATCCCATCGCCTCAGGCTATCGGATGTCGAAATTCGTCGGATCCTAGCGGCCGGCTGCTGGATATCGAGTGCGCTACGGGATCGTGTGGAGATCAGATCACCGCGCGTGGCGGGGGCCGGGGGAACGCCTCGGGCCGCGGCCCGCCCCTGCCCTCCCGGAGTCACCCGTGCGCAAGTGGATACCCCTGGCAGCCATCTGCCTGGGCGCCTTCATGCTGTTGGTCGACGTCAGCATCGTGAACGTCGCCCTGCCCAAGATGTCCGACGACCTGCACTCGTCCTTCACCTCGATGCAGTGGGTGGTCGACGTCTACGCGCTGATGCTGGCCGCCCTGCTGATGGTCTTCGGCTCGCTGGGCGACCGGGTCGGCCACCGCCGGCTCTACCTCGGGGGCCTGGGCCTGTTCGCCCTCGCCTCGCTCGTCTGCGCGCTCGCCCCCGACGCGGCCACCCTGATCGCCTCCCGCGCGGCGCAGGGCATCGGCGGCGCCGCCATGCTGACCTCGACCACCGCGCTGCTCGGCGGCGCCTACCAGGGCCGCGACCGCGGCACCGCGTTCGGCGTCTGGGGCGCGGTGAACGGCGCGGCGGCCGCCATCGGCCCGGTGCTCGGCGGGCTGCTCACCGACCAGTTCGGCTGGCGCTCGATCTTCATGGTCAACGTCCCGGTCGCCGCCCTGACGGTGGCGATGACGCTGGGCTACCTGCGCGGCGGCGCGGGCGCCACCCGCAACCGGGTGGACCTGCCCGGCGCGTTCTGCTTCACCGTCTTCGCCGCGGCGCTCACCTACGGGCTGATCGAGAGCGGCGACAGGGGCTGGGGCAGCGCCCTGGTGCTCGGCTCGATCGCGCTGAGCGTGCTGGCGCTGGCGGTCTTCGTGCTGGTCGAGCTGCGGACCGCCCAGCCGCTGCTGGACCTGAGCCTGCTGCGCAACCGCAGCTTCCTGGGCCTGACGGTGGGCGGGCTGCTGCTCAACGCCGCCGCGTTCGCCGAGCTCACCTACACCTCCATCTGGCTGCAGCAGGTGCTCCACCTCAGCCCGCTGATGGCCGGCTTCGCGGTCTGCCCGCTGGCCCTGGCCGCGTTCGTGGTGGCCCTGGGCACCGGCAAGGTGTTCCACCGGGCCGCGCCGCAGCTGCCGATCGGCATCGGCCTGCTGCTGATCGGCCTCGGCACCCTGCTGCTCGGCGTGGTCTCGGCGAGCTCCGGCTGGGCCGCGCTGCTGCCCGGCCTGGTGATCACCGGCGCCGGCGTCGGGATGGCCACGCCCACCCTGATGTCGACGGCGCTGGCCGCCGTGCCGCGCGAGCGCACCGGGATGGCCAGCGGTGCCGTCAACACCGGTCGCCAGCTGGGCTACGCGCTGGGCATCGCGGTCCTCGGCACGATCTTCCAGGACCGGCTGAAGGACTTCCTCGGGCACCCGAGCGGTCGCCCCGACCTGCACGTGGCCTTCGCCGCCGGGCTGGACCGGATCTACCTGGTGGCCGGCTGCACCGGCCTGCTGGCCGGCGTGCTGGTCCTCACCCTGGTCCGCCCCTCGCCCGCGCCGGCGGCCTGGGGCAGCCAGGCGCCGAAGGACGCCGTCCCCGCGTCGGCCCACTGATCCGTCCACACGCAGCCGCTCGCACCGCCCGCCCGGGCCCGCCCGCTCAGGCGTCGGGCGGCGGGCGCAGCGGCAGCGGATCGGAGGGGGTCAGCTCGGGGTCGTCCACCAGGAAGGTGCGCACCCGTCCGGGTGGGCTGTCGGGCGTCTCGAAACGCACCGTCACCCGCCCCACCCCGCTGCCCTGCACCCAGCCCGGGCCGAGCTCGCGGTGCGTGACGTCCTGGCCGGGCAGCCAGATCCGCTGCGCCGCGAGCTGGCCCGCCCCGGCCGCCGGCGCCCCGCCCTCCACCCCCGCGGGCTCGGCCGCCACGGACCCGGCCGCCGCCCCGGACTCCGGCAGCGGTTCCTGCTCCGCGTCCGGCTCCTCCTCCTCGGCGGCCTCCTGCGCGTCCAGCTCGGCCAGCGCCGCCTCGGCGGCCGCCTGCGCGAACAGGTCCTCCTGGGTGAAGTCGGCCAGCTGGGAGACCCCCACCCCGAGCAGCCGGATCCCCCCGGTCAGGTTGACCTGGGCGGCCAGCCGCCGGGCGGTGGCGGCGATCACGCCCTCGTCGTCGGTCGGCCCGCGCAGCGTCTCGGACCGGGTCAGCGTCGAGAAGTCGAACCGGCGGACCTTGATCACCACCGTCCGCCCGGAGCGCCCGGTCGCCTGCAGCCGCCGCACGCAGCGCGCGGCGAGTATGTCCAGCTCGTGCAGGATCCGGTCGCGGTCCGCCAGGTCGACCTCGTAGGTGTCCTCCACCGAAACCGACTTGGCGTCCCGGTCCGGCACCACCGGCCGGTCGTCCAGCCCGCGGGCCATCAGCGACACGCCGGCGCCGTGGGCCTTGCCGAGCAGGCGCATCAGCTCCTCCTCGGAGAGCTCGGCGACCTCCGCCACCGTCATCAGACCGGCCCGGCGCAGCACCTGCTCGGTGGCCGGGCCGACCCCGGGCAGCGCGCGCACCGCCATCGGCCCCAGGACCGTGCGCTCCAGGCCCGGATTGACCAGCACCAGCCCGTCCGGCTTGGCCTGCTCGGAGGCGATCTTGGCCATCAGCTTCGAGCCGGCCGCGCCGATGGAGGCGGTCAGCGCGGTGCGCTCCTCGATGTCGGCCCGCAGGTCCTGGCAGATCGCCCGGACCAGCTCCGCCCCCTCGCCCGGCGCGGCGGCCGCCAGCGCCGGGCCGTAGGGGCCCGCCGCCAGGTCCACGTACGCCTCGTCCACGCTCAGCTGCTCGACCAGCGGCGAGAGCGCGCGGAGCATCGCCATCACCTGCTCGCTGCACGCCCGGTAGGCGGTGAACCGCGGCCAGAGGTACGCGCCGTTGGGGCAGAGCCGGCGGGCCACCGCGGTGGCCATCGCCGAGCGGACCCCGAAGACCCGCGCCTCGTACGAGCAGGTCGACACCACCCCGCGCCCGCCGAGCCCGCCGACGATCACCGGCTTGCCGCGCAGGCTCGGCTTGGCCGCCTGCTCCACCGAGGCGAAGAAGGCGTCCATGTCGAGGTGGATGATGCTCGGCACTGTCCGCACACGGCGATCATGCCGCACCGGTCCGACAGCGCGGGGCGGACGGCGCCGCGCTCAGTGCGGCGGGCTCGCCGCGTCCGCCAGCGCCTGCGCCACGCCGGGCTCGACCGGGCCGAGCAGCGCCGGATCGGGGTGCAGCAGCTCGTTGATCGTCGCCTTGCCGGCGCCCGGGATCTCCCGCAGGCCGCCGTAGTACCAGGTCGCGTCGTGCGGCTCGGGGACCCCGACGGCGTACGAGTCGATGCCGGCCGACCGGCAGAGCGCCAGCGCCCGCCGGACGTGGAAGTCCTGGCTGACCAGCACCGCGTGGTCCACACCGAAGATCCGCCGGGCCCGGGTGCAGGAGTCCCAGGTGTCGAAGCCGGCGTAGTCGCGCACCACCCGGACCGCCGGGACGCCGTGCGCGACCAGGTAGGCGTACATCGCCCCCGGTTCGTTGTAGGAGGTGCGGTCGTTGTCCCCGGTGACCAGGATCGCCCGCACCTTCCCCGCCCGGTACAGCTCCAGCGCGGCGTCCAGCCGGTGCGCCAGGTACGGCGAGGGCTCGCCGTCCTCCAGGCCCGCGCCGAAGACCACGGCGACCGGCTCGGCCGGCACGTCGGCCACCGTGCGGATCCGGCCGCTCTGCCCGGCGAACTGCCAGGCGCTGGGCGCCAGCGCCAGCACGCAGAAGAGCACAAGCGCCTGGAACGCCCGTCGCTGGCGCCGCCGCCCGCGCAGCAGCCCGGCCACCCGACGCAGCCCCCCGACGCGTCCCGCCCGCGGACCCTCCGCCGCGGCGCCGGCGTCCCCCGCCGCTCGCCCGGCGCTCCCGGCGCCGGCGCTGCCGGCGGCCCTGCTGGCCCCGATGGCCCCCATGTCCCCTCCCGGTGATCCACTCAGCAGCGCGGACGAGCGGCAGGGCCCGGACGGTTCCCGTCCGGGCCCTGCCGCTGTACGAGGGGAACCGCCGCCGCGGCGGGTCTCAGACCGCGCGGTTGCGCCGCTGGGCCAGCTCGTCGGCCGGATCGAGCCCCACCAGGGTCTCCCCGGTGTCGGTGCGCTCCGCGTGCAGCCGCCCCAGGCTCGCCTCGACGTCCTGCCAGACCGCGCCCACCGCGATGCCGAAGACGCCCTGGCCGCCCTTGAGCAGGTCCACGACCTGCTGCGGCGAGGTGCACTCGTAGACGGTGGCGCCGTCGCTCATCAGGGTCAGTCCGGCCAGGTCGGTCAGCTCGCTGGACTGCAGATGGGTGACCGCCACCCGGATGTTCTGCAGCGAGACCCCGGCGTCCAGGAGCCGCTTGACGATCTTCAGGACCAGGATGTCGCGGAAGCTGTAGAGCCGCTGCGCGGTCGCCGGGTAGGCGGTGCGCACGCTCGGCTCCAGCAGGCCGGTCCGGGCCCAGTAGTCGAGTTGACGGTAGGTGATGCCGGCCGCCGCGCAGGCCGTCGGCCCGCGGTAGCCCAACAGGTCCGAGGACGGGGTGATCCGCTCGATCGCGGGCTGACCGGCCTGGACCGCGGGGAAGCGGCCCACCCGGGGCCGTTCGGCCACCGCCTCGCCGACCGGCTGCTCCCAGGAGCGCCTGGTCAGGGCCCGGCCACCGCGCGGCGGGTGGAGGGCGCACGCGCCTCCCACGGCCGCCTCATCGCCGCTGCTGCTCATGCCAACCTCCGTCCACTCGTGCTCCGGGCACCGGGACAGGGATCCTCCCGGTGGCCACCCCTGACGGTAGGCAGTCGTCCGAGACGCGTCAACGATCGCCACGCCGGAGAGACGAAACACCTTCACTCCACCGAGTGGTTTCGCGTGCCCTTAGTGTGGGTAGGTCCGAACATTTTGGCAAAACAGCTGATCGACTCGCGCTGCGATCCGGACGCCGCCGATCCCGAAACGGGCCCCGCCGATCCCGCCCGCGGGCGGTCGGCGGAGCCGCAGCGGCCCTCGGGCCGAACGGACCACTGCGCCGGACTACTGGGCGCTGCCGCCGAAGTCCTCCGGCGAGACCTGGTCGAGGAACTCGCGGAACTTCTCCACCTCGTCCTCCTGCTCGTCCGGGATGGCGATGCCCGCCTCGGCGAGCACCTCCTCGGCGCCGAAGATCGGCGTCCCGGTGCGCAGCGCCAGCGCTATCGCGTCGGAGGGACGCGCACTGACCTCGACCCCGCCGGTGAAGACCAGCTCGGCGTAGAAGACGCCCTCGCGCAGATCGGTGATCCGCACCTCGGTGAGCTGCTGGCCCAGGGCCTCCAGCACGTCCTTGAACAGGTCGTGCGTCAGCGGGCGCACCGGGGTCATGCCCTGCTGGGCGAAGGCGATCGCGGTCGCCTCACCCGGACCGATCCAGATCGGCAGGTACCGATCGCCCCCCACTTCGCGCAGCAGGACGATCGGCTGGTTGGAGGGCATCTCCACCCGGACACCCACGACGTCGAGCTCATTCACAAGGCAACCCTATGGCCCCTCTCCCGGATATGAAAGCGCGGCCCGTCCCGAGGGGGTCGGGCCCCCGGCGCGCACCGGTCGGTACCGGTGCGCGCCGGGTGTGACTACGAACGTACCCGCAGGCCGGCCTGGACCATCGTGGCGTGCAGCCGCACGGCCAGCGTGGCCAGTTCCCGGGCGGTGGTCTCGGCGTGTGCCCTGGTCTGTGGATTGCGGTGCCGGCGCAGTGGGGCGACCACCTGGTCCACCAGGGCGATCTCCCGCTCGGCGGCGGCCTTCACCTGCCGCAGGTGGCGCGGCTCCAGGCCGAACCGGCCGAGTTCGGCGACCAGTCGGGCGATCTGCAGGGTGTCCGCGTCGTAGCCGCCGTCCGGGGCGGCCACCACCAGGCCGTAGGACTCCCACTCCGCCAGGTCGCGCTCCTCGGCCCCCGCGGCCGCCAACAGCTCGGCACGGCCCAGCCGCACCCCGCCGGGCGCCGCCGAGGCGGCCACCAGCTCGCGGTCGGCCTCCTCCAGCGGTCCGGGCCTGGCCTCGGCCACCGGCAGGGCGGGCGGCGCCTCGCCGCGCTCGATGGCGTCGAGGTGCTCGCGGATCACCCGCAGCGGCAGGTAGTGGTCGCGCTGCATCCGCAGCACGTAGGCCAGCCGCTCGAGGTCGGCCGGACCGAACTTGCGGTAGCCCGAAGGGGTGCGCTGCGGCTCGACCAGGCCCTCCGCCTCCAGGAAACGGATCTTGGAGATGGTGACCTCGGGGAAGTCGTCGCGCAGGAAGGCGAGCACCGCGCCGATGCTCAGCAGCTCGCTGCCGCGCCGCTCCTCGGGGCGCCGCTGCACTCCGGTGGGCCGGCGGGGGGCCGTCACGGTCTGATTCGAGGTCACTCGCACTCTCCTGACGACGTCGTGGTGAGGACCCCCGCTGTGGTCTGCGCCCCGGCCCCGCCCGGCCCGCCGCCCGACGGGTCCGGGGTCCGAGCGACCCCGACCCGTCCGGCCGGCTCCTAGTACCGCTGCGGCCCCGCGAAGAAGACCAGCCGGTACTTGCCGATCTGCACCTCGTCACCGTTGTTCAGGCCGACCTCGTCGATCCGCTCGCGGTTGACGTAGGTGCCGTTCAGGCTGCCGACGTCCGCGACCGAGAAACCACCGGGGCGACGGCGGAACTCCACGTGCCGGCGCGAGACGGTGACGTCGTCGAGGAAGATGTCGCCCTGCGGGTGACGACCGGCCGTGGTGACGTCGGCGTCCAGCAGGAAGCGGCTGCCCGAGTTCGGCCCGCGCTGCACGATCAGCAGCGCGGAGCCCGGCGGCAGGGCGTCGATCGCGGCCAGGACCTCGGCCGAGAGCGCCGGGGTGGCCCCGGTGCCCGTGGCGCTGGGGTCGTAGGACTCCAGGCCCGAGATCGAGATGGTCGAGGTGGTCTCGGCCGGCAGCTCGGGGGCCCCGGGCGTGCGCAGCGGCGAGCCGCAGTTGTTGCAGAACCGGGCGGTGGCCGGGTTCTGGTTGCCGCACCGAGCGCAGACGATCGGGCCCGTCATGTTCGCAGCCTCCTGGCGCGGCACTCCCGCAGGGACGTGCCCGGCGTAGGGATCCGGGGCAAACCCTCCACCAGAGGTTGAGGGTCCTGACGGGAAACCTATGCGGGACGCCCCCGAGGGGTCAACCGACGCGCCGTAGCCTCCGTCGCGGAAGAGCGGGCGCTCGCCGGCAGCCTGGTAGCCGTCCTGCGGAGCACCACGCATTCCCGGGACCTGGCCCGACTCCTCGTCGTCACGACGGTGGCGCGCGGTGGGCGCCTCCACCGCGGCGGCGCGGCGGTTGTTGCGGCCGAACAGCTTCGAGAACAGACTCACGGGCGAATCCCCTTGCGTGTTACAGACCCGCCCGCGGGGCAGGGTGAGAACCTCGGACAGGCTGCGGGTCCGGCATCCGGCCGGAGCTGCGGGAGTGGTACTGCACAGTGTGGCCGACGCGTTCGGACCGGTCTGCACCGGGGGCCACCCGGCGGCGCAGGTGAAGGACGGTGCAGCCGACGAACCGTCAGCCGTGGGGGCCGGCCCGTCACTGCGCCGCCGACTTGGCGAACTGCGGCGCACCGGGCGTGGCCAGGGCGTCCACGGTCACCTTCTGCTGCTCGGAGATGGCGGCACCCACCTGCTCCTTCTCCAGCGTCCGCACGATGCCGCCGGGGATGTTCAGAGCCGGCGTCAGGTCCTGCGGGTTGCCGATCACGGTGAACCGGTAGGGCTGCGAAACGCGCTTGCCGTCGATCTGGACACCCCCGGAGGAGACGTCGGTGAAGAAGGTGTCGGCCACCACTCGGACATCGTTGATCTGAATCGCCTCCGCCCCCGCCGCTCGGAGTTCCTGCAGGGTGTCCAGCAGCATATCCGCCTTGACCTGCCCCTGGGGGTCATCGACCGTCAGTACGATTCCCGGCCCGCTCGCCTTCACCGTACCCGCCAGCACGCCCAGCTCCTCGGCCTTCTTGCGGGTCTGCTCCTCGGCCTCCTTGGCCTGGTTCGAACTGTTCTCCAACTGCGTGAGGGACTGGTCCAGTTGGGCCTTCTCCTGCTGGAGGCGCTGCTGGCGGGCGTCCAGCTCGTCCAGGATCCGCACCAGGTCCTCCTGGCGGGCCCCGCGCAGCGCGCTGTGGTCGTTGGTCGACCGGACCTGGATCGCCAGGCCCAGGCCCAGGGCGAAGAGCAGCAGCGCCACCACCAGCTGCCCGCGCGAGACCCGCGGGGGCCAGAGCGCGTTGCGCAGCCGCCGACGGCCGTCGGGCGCGGCCGCGGGCACCGCCCCGGACTCCGCCGCCGGCGCGGCCGCAGGCTCGGGCAAGGGCTCGGCGGCGTCTTCGGGCGGGATCCCGGACTTCACCGGAACGGGCGGTTCCCCGGGCGCGTCGCCTCCGGGCCCGGCCTCGTCCCCGGCGTCGGGCTCGCCCGCGACCACCGCCTCGACACCCGGTACGGCCTCCACGCCGGCCTCGACATCGGCCACCGCCTCGGCCTCGACCGCGCTCCCCCGTCCGGCAACCGGCTCCGCCAGGTCCGTCGGCTCCGCGACGTCCATGGCACCCGCGTCGCCCTGGACGGGCTCGGCCGCCCGCCCGTCCTCGTTCTTCGCCATCTGGTCCTCCCCGTTCATCCGCGGCGCCCCCGCTCAGGCCCGGAACACGTGACGCCGGATGGCGGCCGCGTTCGAGAAGATCCGGATGCCGAGCACCACGACCACGCCGGTGGAGAGCTGCGAGCCCACGCCCAACTGGTCCCCGAGGAAGACGATCAGCGCGGCGACCACCACGTTGGACAGGAAGGAGACCACGAAGACCTTGTCGTCGAAGATCCCGTCCAGCATCGCCCGCACCCCTCCGAAGACCGCGTCCAGCGCGGCGACCACCGCGATCGGCAGGTACGGCACGACCGCGGACGGCACCTCGGGCTGCACGAACAACCCGGCGACGACACCGGCCACCAGGCCCAGTACGGCGATCACGGCTTTGCTGCTCCTGTCGTGGAAGGTCTCGGGGAGGCGGTCGGAGCCGCGGCCGGGCTCGCGGTCCGGCTCGCGGCGGCGCTCGCCGGCGGACTGGGCGAGGAGCCCGCGGACGCGCCCGCGGCGGCGGCCGACGACGACGGCGCGGAGGGACTCGCCGAGGCGCCCGCCGACGGCGGCACGGACGCGCTGGCGGCGGGCGTCGCGGCGTCCGGCACCGCCAGCCGCAGGGTGAAGCCCACCGCGGCCGGCAGCGTGAGCGCGCGCTCCGGGGTGACGGTGGCCTTGATGCCGTAGCTGTCCTGAAGGATCCCCAGGTAGTGCCCGCCCATGCTGTCCTGGAAGGCGCCCGGCATCTTCCGCTGGTCGCCGATCGCCAGCACCGTGTACGGCGGGACCAGCGGGCGGTTGTCCACCAGGATCGCGTCACCCGCCGCCCGGATCGCGGAGAGCGCGGTCAGCCGCTGCCCGTTCACCGAGACCGCCTCGGCCCCGGCCTGCCAGAGCCCGTTGACGATCAGCTGGAGGTCCCGGTCGTGCAGCCGGCCCTGGCCGAAGCCGTCGGCCGTACGCGGATCCACCCCGCCGCCACCCCCGGTGCCGGACGCGTCGCCGAGCACCAGTCTCAGCCCGGGTCCGGAGACCGCGCCGGTGCCCACCGAGCCCGCCAGCGCACTCAGGCCGGCGTCACCGCCCGAGTCGCGCAGCGCGCGACGCTGTGCCTGGTCGACCTGCGCGCGCAGTGCCTCGACGTCGTGCTGCAGCTTGTCGGCCGCCGAGGTGGCGTCGGTGACCCGCTGGAGCAGGGCGTTGTGCTGCTTGGCGAGCGCCGGCTCGGCCTCCTGCGCGCTCACGCCGCTGACCGTCACCACCACGGCCGCCAGCCCCAGGCCCAGCGCCAGCAGCAGCCGCCCCTGAGTGGTGGTGGGCAGCCGACGGCTCCCCTCCTCCCCACGGGCGCGGGCCGCCTCGGCATAGCCCTCGTCGAGGCTGTGGTCCATCACCTGCGTCAGCAAGGTCATCGAGGCGTCCGGACGGGTGAACCGCCCGACCCCGTCGCTCGGTGATCGCTTCGCTGGCATGCGGGACATCGTCCCATGTCGCGACAGCGCCCGACCAACGGCCCCCACAGCGGGGACCGTCGGCCGGGAGCCGCGATCGGATCGGGTTCAGCGGCGGCTCAGCGCCCCGCGCCGTCGACCACCGCCGTCCACTCGTCGAGCAGGCTCTGGGTGGCCTCGTCGTCCGGGCCCTCCGCCCACAGGTGGGTGACCGCCTCCGCGGGGTCGGGCAGCACCAGCGTCCAGCGCCCGTCCGGCTCGACCACCCGCACGCCGTCCGTGGTGTCGAGCCGACGGTTGCCGGCCGCCTCGACCACCGAACGCATCACCATGCCCTTGGCCGCCCACGGAGTGGCGATGTCGCGCCGCTGCATGTGGGCCTGCGGGATCCGGGCGTCGATCTGGCTCAACGTCAGCTGGGTCCGCGCCACCAGGCCCACCAGCCGGACGAAAGCCGCCGCGCCGTCCAGCAGACCGCTGAACTCGGGGACCACGAAGCCGCCCCGGCCGTCCCCGCCGAAGATCGTGCCGTCGGCGGCGGCCGCCTTGGCCAGGTCGTCGGGCGAGGTGCTGGTCCAGCTCACCTGGGTGCCGTGGTAGGCCGCCACCTGCTCGGCGATCCGGGTGGTGGTCACCGGTAGCGCCACCTGCCCGCTGCGCCGCTCGGCCGCCACCAGGTCCAGCAGGACCAGCAGCGCCCGGTCGTCCTCGATCACCCGGCCCAGCTCGTCCACGAAGGAGACCCGCTCGCCGACCGGGTCGAAGCGCACACCGAAGGCGGCCCGCGAGGAGGCCACCAGCGCGCCGAGCCGGGCCAGCCCGGACCTGCGCTCCTCGCTGTCCTCGGTGGGCCGGGCCTCGTCCAGACCGCCGCTGACGGTCAGCGCCTCCACGCCGAGCCGGCCCAGGATGCTGGGCAGCACCAGGCCGGCACTGCCGTGCGCGGTGTCCACCACCACCTTCAGCCCGGCCTCCCGCACACCCGTGGTGTCGATCGCCCGCAGCAGGTTGCCCGCGTAGGAGTCGAAGACGCTGGACGGAAAGGTCAGGTCCCCGATCTCGCCGGGGAACGCCCGGCGGAACTCCTGCCGGGCGAACACCCGGTCGAGCTTGCGCTGACCGGCCTGCGAGAGGTCGGCGCCGCGCTCGTCGAAGAAGAGGATGTCGAGCGAGTCCGGCACCCCCGGCGTGGTCCGCAGGAAGATCCCGCCGGCACTGCCGCGCGCGGTGTGCTGCCGGGCGACCGGCAGCGGCACGTTCTCCAGGTCGCGGACGTCGATCGCACTGGTCTGCAGCGCCGAGATCATCGCCCGCTTGAGCGCACGGGCACCACGCGAGTGGTCACGCGCGATGCTGACCGTCGCTCCCTTCTTCAGGGTGGTGGCGTACGCCCCGGCGAGCCGCACCGCCAGCTCGGGGGTGATCTCCACGTTCAGGATCCCGGAGACCCCGCGCGCACCGAAGAGGTGCTCCTGGCCGCGCGACTCCCAGATCACCGAGGTGTTGACGAAGGCGCCGGCCTCGATCGTCTTGAACGGGTAGACCCGCACCCCGCCGGCGATGATCGACTCCTCGCCGATCAGGCACTCGTCGCCGATCACCGCGCCGTCCTCGATCCGGGCCGCGCGCATCACGTCGGTGTTCTTGCCGATCACGCACCCGCGCAGATTGGTCTGCGGACCGATGTAGACGTTGTCGTGGATGACGGCCTTGTGCAGGAAGGCCCCGCGCTTGACGACCACGTTGCTGCCGAGCACGGTGTGCTCGCGCAGCTCCACCCCGGCCTCCACCTTCGCGTAGTCGCCGATGTAGAGCGGACCCCGCAGGATCGCCCCCGGGTCCACCTCCGCACCCTCGGCCACCCAGACCCCCGGCGAGATCTCGAAGCCGTCCAGCTCGACCTCGACCTTGCCGTCCAGCACGTCGGCCTGCGCCTTGCCGTAGCTCTCGTGGGTGCCGACGTCCTCCCAGTAGCCCTCGGCGATGTAGCCGTAGACCGGCTTGCCCTCCTTGAGCAACTGCGGGAAGACGTCACTGGACCAGTCGACCGACTGGCCGGCGGCGACGTAGTCGAAGACCTGGGGCTCCATCACGTAGATGCCGGTGTTGACGGTGTCCGAGAAGACCTGGCCCCAGGTGGGCTTCTCCAGGAACCGCTCCACCTTGCCGTCGTCGTCGACGATCGTGATGCCGAATTCCAACGGATTGGGAACCCTGGTCAGACAGACGGTGACCAGCGCGCCCTTGCGCCGGTGAAAGGCGATCAGTTCGGAGAGATCGAAATCCGTGAGGGCGTCTCCGGAGATCACCAGAAAGGAGTCGTCCCGCAGGGCGTCCTCGGCGTTCTTGACACTGCCGGCCGTACCGAGCGGAACCTCCTCGTTCGCATAGGTGAGGTTCATCCCGAGGTCCTCGCCGTCGCCGAAGTAGTTCTTGACCAGCGAGGCCAGGAACTGCACGGTGACGACGGTGTCGGTGAGGCCGTGCCGCTTGAGCAGACGTAGCACGTGTTCCATGATCGGGCGGTTGGCGACCGGCAGGAGCGGCTTCGGCATGCTTGAAGTCATCGGGCGGAGACGAGTTCCCTCGCCGCCGGCCATCACAACGGCTTTCATTGCGGGTGCGTCCTCCTTCGCGGCTATGGACCTTACGTCCATCAAACCGTTCCAGGACTCATCTACCCGGCAGGAATGATCCGACGCGCGGATGGACGGGCCAACTGCACCACGATTACCGCGGGTCAGACCGCCGCTACGGCATCGGCCCTGATGATCCGCCGCGCCTGCACGGCATAGAGGATCCCGGCCCACCAGTACAGGACCGTCCCCCACCAGATGAATGCCCAGCTGACGGCGTGCGCGGTGGCGTGGAACCAGCCGCTGCCGTGGCCCAGCAGCAGAAGCGGAAAGGCGTACATCAGATTGAAGGTCGCCGCCTTGCCCAGAAAACTGACCTGCAGCGGCCCGTAGCCGTGCCGGTTCAGAATCGGCAGCAGGGCGGCGATGAACACCTCGCGCCCCAGCAGGATCGCGGTCAGCCACCAGGGGATGAACCCCCGCACCGTCAGACCCAGCAGGGTGGACAGCACGTAGAGACGGTCGGCCAGCGGGTCGAGGATCTGCCCGAGCCGGCTGATCTGCCCCCAGCGCCGGGCCAACTTCCCGTCCAGATAGTCGCTGACTCCGCTCGCCATCAGAATCGCCAGCGCCCAGCCGTCGTTCGTCGGGCCGCCGAACTCAGGCCAGAGAATCAACCAGAGGAAGACCGGCACGCCGACCAGGCGGGCCATGCTGAGCAGGTTCGGGATGGTGAGGACGCGGTCGGTCTGCACGCGCGTCTCCTGGACCTCCACCCGGGGTCCTCCTGTCCGTACGATGACTGTGCGGGCCCGACTTTACCCGGCCGCCCGCGCCGCGGGCGACACCAGCACACGTGTACCGCCCCCACGGTGGTCCACGAACGCAGAAAACCCCCTGCCCGGTTTCCCGGGAGGGGGTCTTCTTGAATGATTGTTCGGCGGTGTCCTACTCTCCCACAGGGTCCCCCCTGCAGT
>NZ_BAAALF010000179.1:0-13387 GCF_039528135.1 Kitasatospora nipponensis
CCCCGCGCAGCGCCGTTCCCCCCGCGTCGACCCGCCCGCCGGCCGCCACCGCCGCTCCCCGGCCCACCACCGCCCCCTCACCCGGCAGCGCCGCCGCCACCGTGCCGCTGACCGCCGAGCAACTGGCGGGCCAACGGGTCGTCTACTCCTACCCCGGCCTGACCCCGCCGCCCTCGCTGCTGGAGGACGTCCGCGCCGGCCGGGCCGCCGGAGTGATCTTCTTCGGCCAGAACACCAGCGACCCGGTGCTGTTCCGGGCGGCGGTGGCCCAGCTGCGCGAGGCCCAGCGGCAGAGCCCGGTGCGGGCGCCGCTGCTGCTGATGACCGACCAGGAGGGCGGCCTGGTCCGCCGGCTGCCGGGCGCCCCCGACCTCTCCGCCCGCCAGGTCGGCCAGGCCGCCGATCCGGTGCTGGCCGCCGCCCTGGCGGGAACGGGCGCGGGCCGCAACCTCGCCGACTACGGACTGAACGTCAACCTCGCCCCCGTCCTGGACGTCTACGCCCAGAGTGGCGACTTCATCGACCACAGCCAGCGCTCGTTCGGCAGTGACCCCGCCGCCGTGACCGCACTGGGCAGCGCCTTCATCACGGCGCAGCAGCAGACCGGGGTGGCGGCCACCGCCAAGCACTTCCCCGGGCTGGGCACCGCGCCGGCCGGGGCGAACACCGACGAGGGGCCGGTCACCCTGGACGCCCCCGCCAGTCGGCTGACCGGCACCGACGAGGCGCCCTACCCCGCCGCCATCGCGGCCGGAGTGCGCCTGGTGATGGTCTCCTGGGCCGTCTACCCGACGCTCGACGCGGCGCACCCGGCCGGCCTGTCCACCGCCGTGGTCCGCGGCCTGCTGCGCGGGCAGCTCGGCTTCCGGGGCGTCACCATCACCGACGCCCTGGAGGCCGGCGCCGTGCAGGCCGCCGGCGGCACCGGCGAGCGCGCGGTCGACGCCGCGGCCGCCGGCATGGACCTGCTGCTCTGCTCCGCCCAGGACAGCGCCCAGGGCGAGGCCGCCACCACCGCGCTGGCCACGGCGCTGACCGCCGGACGGCTGGACCGCGCCGACTTCGCGGCGGCCGCGGAGCGGGTCACCGCCCTGCGCGCCACGCTGCACTGAGCGCCCGCCGGGCCACCGCGGCCCCGACCCCGACCCCGCCCGCACGCTGTCGGACCGCTCTGGCACGATCCCGCCATGGCACTGATCGACCGTGCGCCCGGCCCTGGGCCGAGCGCGCACTCCCCCGTCTTCACCGGTGAGTTCGAGACCCACCTGACCGTCCCGGACCGCCCCGGCGAGCTGCCGGCGCTGGCCGCCTGGTCGGCGGCGCGCGGGCTGGAGCTCACCCACATCGTGCTGGCCCGCGGCCGCACGCCCTCGCAGCCGATGCTGACCCTGCGCGGCAGCGGGACGCTGGAGCACCAGCAGGTCGCGGCCGACGCGCTGGCGCGCGAGCTACGGCAGGCCGGCTGGCCACCGGTGAGGGTGAAGATCGAGGCCACCCCCTGGACGCTCGGCGTCCCCGAGCACGACCGGGACGCGGCGGCCCTGGGTCCCGGGTACTACTTCGAGCACCACCTGAAGGTCCGGCTCACCCCCGGCGCCGACCTGCCGGCGCTCACCGCGCTGGCCCTCGCGCACGACGCCCACCTCTCCTGGAACGCCCGCCGGGTGGAGCGCGACGGCCGCTCCCAGCGCTTCGTCACCCAGCGCTGCCACGGGGTCGGTCTGCGCACCGCCGGGGAGCGCCTGGACCGGCTGGTCGGCGCGCTCGGCGCGAGCGCGGCCGACAGTCATGGGTGCCTCGAACTCATCTCGGTGGAAAGGGAGTTCGTCGTCCTCGACAGCAACCTCGGGATCGACGACGGCTGGCTCGACGACGACCACCGCGACCCCCGCGGCCACGAGCCGAGCAGCCACGGCAGCGACCACGACCACGACCACGACCACAACGACCACGACACCGCCGACCGGCACCCGACGACAGCGAAGGCAGCGCGATGACCGAGATCTGGGGCTCCTACGAGTGGCAGGACCACGCGGTACCGCAGGAGCCGCTCGACGACACCGAGCGCCCCGAGTACGGCATACCGCTCACCCTGCGGCCCGTCCTCGACCCGCGCGCCGAGCAGCGGCCGATCTTCGACCCGGCCCTCAAGCAGCACGCGAACGCCTACCGGGCCGGCGACCCCTCGTTCACCGACCCCCGGCTCCAGACGGCCTGGTACGCGGCCCGCCGGCGCGCGATGGACGAGGTCCTGGCGGCGGTGGCCGACAGCCCCTGGGCCCCGCACCTGGTGCTGCGCGGCAGCGTGCTGCTGCGCGGCTGGTTCGGCGAGGCCGCCCGCGAGCCGGGCGACCTGGACTTCGTGGTGGCCCCGCGGGACTGGCAGATCGAGGAGGAGCGCACCGCCACGATGCTGGCGGAGCTGGCCCGGGCCGCCGAGCAGCGCACCACCGCCGGCGCCCCCGGTGTGCTGTTCTCGGCCGCGGACGCGGTCAGCGAGCCGATCTGGACCTACGACCGGGTGCCCGGCTGCCGCCTGGTCCTGCCCTGGACCGCCGAGGGCCTGCCCGGCGGCACCGTCCAGCTGGACTTCGTCTTCAACGAGCGGCTGCCCCAGGCTCCCGAGCGCACCCCGGTCGCCGCCCTCGCCGAGGGCCCGGGCTGCACGCTCACCGCGGTCACCCCCGCCCTCTCGCTGGCCTGGAAGCTGCTCTGGCTGCTCACCGACATGTACCCGCAGGGCAAGGACCTCTACGACGCCGTGCTGCTCGCCGAGACCACCCCGCTGCGCTACGAGCTGCTGCGCGAGGTCTTCCTCGACGCCGGCGGCTGGTGGGCCGCCCAGCCGGTCACCACCGAGCTGCTCGCCCAGCTGCGGAACCGGACCGAGTGGGAGCACTTCGAGAGCGAGTACCCGCAGATCGAAGCGGACCTGGAGGAGTGCACCGACCGCCTGATCGCCGCACTCGCCCCCACCTTCGCCGGCGCCCCGGCCCCCGAGGAGCGGCAGCGCTGGTGGACGGCGGCCTGGGTCACCCACTACCGGGCCCGGCTGGAGACGTCGGACCTGGCGACGCTCCTGCGCGAACTCGCCGGGGACGGCGCCGCCCTGCCCGTGGTGATCGTCCTGGTCCGCGCGGTCCTGGGCCACGAGCGCCACACCCTGGAGGAGGCCCGCGACCTCGTCCTGGCCGACCCGTCCTGGGCCCGTGCCGCGGACCGGTACGAGGCCGACCCCCGGCGCCTGGCGCGGCAACTGGCGGAACTGGCGGAGCCGGTGGACCTCTGATCGTCGGCCGGCGCCAAGTGCGCGGCGCCAGGACCCTCTTGACGTGACGTCAGCCAGGCTTCATCTTCTTCCCTAGCTCATCCACATCAGCCGACGCACCCTGGAGTGGCCATGGCACTGCGGAAGAAGCTCACCGGCCTGTTGACGGCCGCCCTGGTCCTCGGGGGTGCCGGCGCGGCGCAGCTCGCGGCCGCCGGTCCGGCCGCCGCCCAACCGCCCTGCTCCCGGTCCTGGACGGCTTCCTCCGGCCAGGTCCAGTGCCAGGACTTCGAGCAGTACCGGGTCCTGGTCGACTGCGCGCACGACGGCGTCCCGTACTGGGTCTACGGCCCCGAGGTGACCACCGGCGCGATCTCGATGGCGAGTTGCAACAGCGGCGACCAGCTGGCGACCCCGACGACGCCCTACGCCTCGGTCTACTGGGAGGACTTGTAGGAGGCCCCCACCCCGGCCGCCCCGGAATCCCGGGCGGCCGGGACCATGACCGGCCCCGCCGCGTTCCGCCGGTCAGCCGGGCAGGTCCCGGACGAACCCGGCGACCAGCGTCGCCACGGCCTGCGGGTCCTCCAGGAGCATGGCGTGGCTCGCGTCGATCCGGGCGGCGGTGACGGTGGGGCGGCCGGCGTCGAGCGCGGCCAGTTCGGCGGCCAGCCCCCGCGCGAACCGCGCGTGCAGGTCGTCGAACCACTCCCGTCCGGGCGCCGGCGGGTGCGGCCGGGCGGCCTGCACCAGCAGCAGCGGGCACCGCACCCCGGCCAGCCAGGCGGTGACGCCCGGCGCACCGAGCCGGTCGAGTTCGGCGTACATCTCCAGCGCAGCCGACCGCTGCGGCAGCGTCTGCCACTCGCCGCCGGGCAGGGCCCGGACGGCCGCGCGGGCCGCGGCCTCGGCGCGGTCGGCGGGTATCCCGTACCGGGCGCAGTGCGCGACCTGGGCCTCGATGTACCCGGGTGGCGCCACGGCCCCGGCCGAGGCCCGCAGCAGCTCCCCCACCCGTTCGGCGCCGGGGTAGGCACCGGGGCGTCCCCACCAGAAGCCGTCCAGGTTCACGGCCGCCCGGGTCCGCCCGGCCCGGGCCCGCGCGAACTCGACCGCGATCAGGCCACCGAGCGAGTGACCCACCACGACGGCCTGCGGCACCCCGTACCCGTCCAGCGTCCGCGCGAGACCGCGCACGACCGTGGGAACCGTCCAGGGCGAGATCGCGGGGGAATCGCCGTGCCCGGGCAGGTCGACGGCGAGCACCCGGTGCCCGGCGGTGAGCAGGCCGGCGACGGCGTCCCAGTCGGCCAGTGAGCGCCCGGCGCCGTGCAGCAGGAGCAGCGGCGGGCCGTCGCCCCCGTGGTCACGAACGTTCAGCGGAGTCATGACGTCGACGGTAGGGGAGGTGTGGCCGCCGGCAGCAGCGAATTTCGCGACGGGCGAGCGGCGGGCCGCGGCGCGCGCCCCCGGGCGCCGCCAGCGATATCGAGGTGACGCGCCACGGCCCGGTCTCCTACGGTGGCCGGGTGAGACATGACGAGCAGACCCTGGTCTTCGACGCCGACGACACCCTCTGGGAGAACAACGTCCACTTCGAGCGGGCGATCGAGGGCTTCCTGGACGAGGCGGCGCCGCTCCCGGCCGACCGCGCGGCCGCGCGCGCCACGCTGGACGGGATCGAGGCGGCCAACGCCCGGCTGCACGGCTACGGCTCGCAGGTCTTCCTGCGGAGCCTGGTCGAGTGCTTCGAGCAGCTGACCGGGCAGGTCGCCGACGCCGCTCGCCGGGCCCGCTTCGAGGCGCTGGCCGACTCGATCGGCCACCACGAGCTGGAGCTGATCCCGGGCGTGGTGGAGACCCTGGCGGCGCTGACCGACCGGCACCACCTGCTGCTGCTCACCAAGGGCGACCGGGCCGAGCAGCAGGCGAAGGTGGACGCCTCGGGGCTGGCCGGGCACTTCCGCGCGGTGCACATCGTCGCCGAGAAGGACGTGGCCGCCTACCGGTGGCTGGTGGGCGAGCACCGCTTGGCCTCGGAGCGCACCTGGATGATCGGCAACTCGCCGAAGTCGGACATCCTGCCCGCCCGCCGGGCCGGGCTGAACGCCGTCTTCATCCCCAACCAGCACACCTGGGTGCTGGAGCACGAGGAGCTCGACCCGGCCGACACCGGCGTGCTGCGGCTGGACGCCTTCGCCGAGCTCGGCGAGCACTTCTGATGGCCGGTCAACCGGCCCGGGTGCCCGCGGTCTCCTGCGTCTTCGTCTGCCACGACGGCGCCGGGCGCCTGCTGCTCGCCCGGCGCGGCGCCGGCGCCCGCGACGAGCCCGGCCGCTGGGACTGCGGGGCGGGCGGGCTGGAGTTCGGTGAGAGCTTCGAGGCGGCCGTGGCCCGCGAGGTGCGCGCGGAGTTCCGCGCCGAGGCGCTGGAGACGACGGTGCTCGGCGTGCGCAACGTGCTGCGCGGCGAGCCGGTGGACTCGCACTGGGTCGCGGTGGTCTGCCTGGTCCGGGTGGATCCGGCGGCGGTGGCGATCGGCGAGCCGCACAAGTTCGACGACTTGGCCTGGTTCGCCCCGGACGCGCTGCCCGCCCCGCTCCACTCCCAGCTGCGGCCCACCCTGGCGCTGGCCCGGGAGGCGCTCGCCGGCCGCTGAGCCGGCTGGCCGGGCCCCGGGCGCCCGGCGTCCGGCCAGGCGACGCGCACGCCCGGTCCGCCCCGCTTTGTCGGACTTCTGACGGTCCGTCTGGGAAGCTCGGGGCGATGACCGACTCGCTGACCGACTCGCTGACCGCCGTGCTCGCGCGGTGGACCCTGTTCCTGCCGCCGGCCGCGGCGGTCCTGCTGGCCCTGGTCTGGGGCCGCTCGCTGCCGCCCGTGGTGGTGGCGCTGGCCGGACTGGCCCTGGTCGGCGCGGTGCTGGCCGCGGTGCACCACGCCGAGGTGGTGGCCCACCGGGTCGGCGAACCGATGGGCTCGCTGGTGCTGGCGGTCGCGGTGACCATCATCGAGGTGGCGCTGATCGTCACGCTGATGGCCGACTCCGGGGCGAAGAACGCCACCCTCGCCCGGGACACCGTCTTCGCCGCCGTGATGATCACCTGCAACGGGATCGTCGGCCTCTGCCTGCTGGTCGGCGCGCTGCGCACCCGGGTCGCGGTCTTCAACCCCGAGGGCACCGGGGCGGCGCTGGCCACGGTGGCCACCCTGGCGACGCTGAGCCTGGTGCTGCCCACCTTCACCACCAGCACGCCCGGTCCGCGCTTCTCCTCCACCCAGCTGGTCTTCGCCTCGCTGGCGGCGCTGGTGCTCTACGGGCTCTTCGTGACCACCCAGACCGTCCGCCACCGGGACTACTTCCTGCCACCGGAGGCCGGCGGCGGACCGCTGGAACCCGAGGAGCACGCCGACCTGCCCAGCAGGCGGGCGGCCGTGATCAGCCTGTCCCTGCTGCTGCTCGCGCTGGTCGCCGTGGTGGGCCTGGCCAAGACGGTGTCGCCGACCATCGAGTCCGGCGTCACCAGGGCGGGACTGCCGGCCTCCGTGATGGGGGTGGTGATCGCGATGCTGGTGCTGCTGCCGGAGACCATCGCGGCCCTGCGCGCCGCCCGGCGCAACCAGGTGCAGACCGGGCTCAACCTGGCCCTGGGCTCGGCGATGGCCAGCATCGGGCTGACCATCCCGGCCGTGGCGGTGGCCTCGATCTGGCTGAGCGGCCCGCTGATCCTGGGCCTGGGGGCCACGCACCTGGTGTTGCTCGCCCTCACCGTGACGGTCGGCATCCTGACCGTGGTCCCGGGCCGGGCCACCCCGCTGCAGGGCGGGGTGCACCTGTCGATCCTGGCCGGCTACGTGGTGCTGGCCGTCAGCCCGTGAGCCCGGGGACGAGCCCGGCCCCGGCGGGGGCTCAGACCGGGCGGGGTGCCTGGGCGGTGAGGGTGACCGCGGCCTCCGGGGAGTGCAGCGCGAAGGTCAGCGACTCCTGGAGGTAGAGCTGCACGGTGCTCGCGTCGTGGGCGAGGTAGCCGATCGACAGGTCCTGGCCGAGGTGCAGCTCGAAGTCGCCGCCCCGGGTGGAGAGCACCACGGCCCCCTCCAGCGCGGGCGCCCAGATGATCTCACCGGTCACCACCCGTGCCAGGTGCTGGCGGACGGGGTAGCCGTGGTTGGAGGTGTCGTTGACGGCCGTGTAGGCGGCCGCGCCCAGCAGCAGCGCGTAGGGCCCGTCCACGCCGGCCAGCCGCAGCGTGGTCAGCGCCCGGCTCACCGCGTCGGGGTACTCGGTGACGTCGGCGGGCAGCTCGATCGGCGGGTTGTCGGAGCCGGTGCGCACACCGGTGATGCCGGCGGCCGGCCAGCCGTCGAAGACCGCCGCGTCCTCGGCCTGCGCGATGGTGCGGGCGGCGTCCTTGACGGGCTGCCAGTCGGAGTCCTGGGAGCCGCGCTCGACGTCGTCGACGGCCTGGCGGTCGAGCGTGAACGGCACCCGCAGCTCGACCACCGGCAGGGCCGTGCGGGCGCGCGCCTGGCTGCCGGGGACCAGCGGCTGGATCTCCCGCAGGTGGCCGGAACCGACCGCCGCCAGGTCGAAACCGGCCGGCCCGGCCAGGTCGACCACCCGGCGCCCGGCCAGGTGCAGGGTGAAGGTGCGCCGGGCCTCCTCCTCGATCTCGGCCCAGGCGGCGGTGGAGACCGGGGCCAGGTCGCGGTGCAGGTTGTTCATCGCGGGGTGCTCCTTCGCAGGCTGCCGACGCCCAACGACCCGTCCGCGCGGACCTGGGTGGGCTCGGGCGGGGACGGGCAGGGTGTCGGGGAAGGGGGCTGGGTCGGGTTCGGGCGCTCAGGCCGGGCGTCGACGTCGAGGCCCGGAGCGGAGGCGGGCTCCGGCGGCGGCGCGTCCAGGAAGTCGGCGGACGGGGCGAAGAAGAGCCCCCCGGTGACCGCCGTGGAGAAGTCCAGGAGCCGGTCGTGGCCGCCGGCGCGGCCCAGGACCATGTTCTCCAGCATCTCCTCGGTCACCGCCGGGGTGCGGCAGTACCCGATGAAGTAGGTGCCGCTCTGTCCGGGGCGATGCGAGCCGAAGGGCATGTTCATCCGCAGGATCTCGCGCCCGGTGCCGTCCACCGCGTCCAGACTGGTCAGCGCGACGTGCGAGTCCGGGGCCTGCCGCTCCTCGGGGATCTCGATGTCGGACAGCTTGCTGCGGCCCACCGCCCGTTCCTGCGCCTCCACCGGCAGCGCCTCCCAGCCGGCCAGGTCGTGCAGGTACTTCTGCACCAGCACGTAGCTGCCGCCGGCGAAGTCCGGGTCCGCGGCCCCCACGAGCACCGCCGCGTCGGCCGCCGCGCCCTGCGGGTTCTCGGTGCCGTCCACGAAGCCGAGCAGGTCGCGCTGCTCGAAGTAGCGAAAGCCCTGCACCTCGTCGGCGACCTCGACCGCCCCCGCCAGTCGCCGCATCAGCTGGCCGGCGAGTTCGAAGCAGACGTCCATCCGCTCCGCGCGCAGGTGCAGCAGCAGGTCGCCGGGGGTGGCCGGCGCCGTGTGGCGGGCACCGCGGAACTCGCGGAAGGGGTGCAGTTCGGCGGGGCGCGGGCCGGCGAAGAGGCGGTCCCAGAGCCGCGAGCCGATCCCCAGCACGCAGCTCAGCGCCGCGTCCGGTGCCCGGAAGCCCACCGCCCGGGTCAGCCCGGCCAGGTCCGGCAGCAGCGCCCGCACCGCGCCCTCGCCACCGGGGCGCACGGTGAGCACCAGGAAGAGGGCCGCCCGGGTCAGCGGCGTGCGCACCGCCTGCGGACGGCCCGGGACCCCGACGGCGCCGGGCTGCGGGCCGGACTGCGGGCCCGTCATCGCTCCTGCTCGCTGCGGTCGCCGCCCCAGAGGGTGTGGAACGACCCCGCGCGATCGGTGCGCCGGTAGGTGTGGGCACCGAAGAAGTCCCGCTGGCCCTGCACCAGCGCGGCCGGCAGCCGGTCCGCGCGCAGCGCGTCGTAGTAGGCCAGCGCGCTGGAGAAGCCCGGGACCGGCACGCCGAGCTGCGCCGCGGTGGAGACCACCCGGCGCCAGGCCGACTGGGCCGCGCCCAGCGCCTCGCGGAAGTGGTCGTCGGTCAGCAGCGTGGGCAGCTCCGGGTCGGCCCGGTAGGCGGCGTCGATCCGGCTGAGGAAGCGGGCCCGGATGATGCAGCCGCCGCGCCAGATCGAGGCCATCGCGCCGCGGTCGATCTGCCAGCCGTACTCGGCGCTGCCTGCCTGGATCTGGTGGAAGCCCTGCGCGTAGGCGACGATCTTGGACGCGTACAGCGCCTGCTCCACGTCGCCGGCGAACCGGTCGGCCGCCGCGCTGTCCAGCCAGGTCTCGCTGGGCCCGGGCAGGCCGCGGGCGGCCTCGCGCAGTGCCGCGCTGCCGGAGAGCGAGCGGGCGAAGACCGCCTCGGCGATGCCGCTCACCGGCACCCCGAGCTCCAGGGCGGTCTGCACGGTCCAGCGCCCGGTGCCCTTCTGCTCGGCGCGGTCCTCCACGACGTCCACGAACGGGTGGCCGGTGAGCGGGTCCCCGTGGCCCAGCACCTCGGCGGTGATCTCGATCAGGTACGACTCCAGCCGGCCCTCGTTCCAGCCCCGGAAGATCTGCGCGATGTCGCCGGGCTGGCGGCCCGCGCCGTGTCGCAGCAGGTCGTAGGCCTCGGCGATGAGCTGCATGTCGGCGTACTCGATGCCGTTGTGCACCATCTTGACGAAGTGTCCGGCGCCGTCGGGGCCCACGTGCGTGCAGCAGGGCCGGCCGTCCACCTTGGCGGCGATCGACTCCAGCAACGGCCCGAGGATCGCGTACGCCTCGGGCGTGCCGCCGGGCATGATGCTCGGCCCCTCCAGCGCCCCCTCCTCCCCGCCGGAGATGCCGGTGCCCACGAAGTGCAGGCCGTGCTCGCGCAGCGCGGCCTCGCGCCGGCGGGTGTCCAGGAAGTGCGCGTTGCCGCCGTCGACCACGATGTCGCCCGGCTCCAGCAGCGGCACCAGCTCCTCGATCACCGCGTCGGTGGGCCCGCCCGCCTTGACCATGACGACGATCCGCCGGGGCCGCTCCAGCGCGGCGACGAACTGCTCCATCGTCTCGGTGGGCACGAACGCGCCCTCGTGGCCGAACTCCGCCATCAGCGCGCTGGTGCGGGCCGCGCTGCGGTTGTGGAGGGCGACCCGGTGGCCGTGCCGGGCGAGGTTGCGGGCCAGGTTGCGGCCCATCACGGCCAGGCCGGTGACGCCGATGTGAGCGGAATTCTGCACGTGCATGAAGGGTGACTCCAGAGGCTCGCCCGTCGTGGTGACTGCTCCAGCCTGCCGTGCTCCCGCGGTCGGCGCACTGCGGCACGCCCGCAGGACGGCGGCCGGTTTCGCCCGCAGTCCGGTGACGTGAGGGCAGATCAGAAGCGGTTTCCGATCGTCCCCCGGCGGTCTACCCGGCCGTCACGCGCACCGGGCGCTCGGCGCCGCTCGGGTCGGCGTGCGCGGCCTGCGCGGTTCGCCCGGCGAGCGGACGGGCCGCGTGCCGCCCGGCGGGGCGCCCGCGCCGGGACCGGGACGGGACGGCGCGCAGGGCCCGCAGGAGGCCGGCCGCCGCGCGTCGCCGCCGGCGGGTGCGGGTACGGGTTCGGCCAGGCGCCGACGGCGAAGCGGCGGGCCGGTCGGTGGGAGCACGGTGCCGGTCGGGGTCGGTGATGCTCAGGAGCAGGGCCAGCAGGGGCGGCACGGTCAGCAGGAGCAGGTTGAGCGTCATGGCGGGCACCTCTTCCGATCGTGAGCGAACGGCCTGAGGGCAGTGTCGCCCGCCCGGACCCGCGGTAACCGCCCGTCACGCCGTCGCCGAGGGGGATCACCCGGCGGGCCGATCGCCCGCTGCGTCAGCCGGCCCCACCCGCTGCCCGCCCGGGTGAACACCCGTGACCTGACGCTCCGTCAACAGTGCGCAGCGGACCGGGTGTGGCCCGGGGTTAAGCTGGTGATCCCCGAGACGAGGAGTGAGCAGGATGCCCAGCGCGCACTGGAACGGCCGGCTGATAGCCGAGAGCGACGAGACCGTGATCGTCGAGCAGAACCACTACTTCCCGCTGGCGGCGGTCCGCGCCGAGTACCTGGAGGAGTCGGCCACGGAGACCGGCTGCCCGTGGAAGGGGACGGCGAGCTACTACACCCTGCTGGTGGACGGGCAGCGCAACCCCGACGCGGCCTGGTACTACGCCGACCCGAAGCCGGAGGCCGAGCAGATCCGCGGCCGGGTGGCGTTCTGGCGGGGCGTCGAGATCCGCGCCTGACCCCACCCGGGGCCTGCCACCCGCGCCGGCCCGGTCCGACCCGAGACCCGACCCGGCCCACGAGCGACAGGAGCTGTCCGGTGCGATCCCTGCTGCGAGGGGCCTGGCACACGGTCGTACCGGGTCCGGGCGACCGGCACGGCCCGCTGCCGCCGATGCTGCTGGGCCTGACCGTGCTCAGCGGGGTCATCGACGCGGTCAGCTACCTGACGATGGATCACGTCTTCGTGGCCAACCAGACCGGCAACGTGGCCTTCCTGGCCTTCGCCCTGACCGGCGCGCCCGGCTTCTCGATCGCCGCCTCGGTGATCGCGCTCGCCTTCTTCGCGGTCGGCTCGTTCGTCGGCGGCCGGCTCGTGCGGACCGTCGGGCACCGCAGCCGCGCCCTGCTGCGCGGGGCGCTGGTCGAGACGGCGCTGCTGGGCGCGGCGACGGCCGTAGTCGCCGTCGACTCGGCGCCCGGGCCGCTGCACGCGCACCCGTACCGCTACCTGGCCATCGCGTTGACGGCCCTCGCGATGGGGGTCCAGAACGCGGTGGTGCAGGTGCTGGCGGTGCCCGACCTGACGACCAACGTGATGACCAAGACCATCGCCGGACTGTTCACCGACAGCGCGGTGGGCGGCCGGCTGGAGGAGCGGGCCGGCCGGCAGGTGCTCTCGGTGCTGGCCCTGGCGGTGGGCGCGGTGCTCGGCGCCGCGCTGGTCCTGCACACGAACGCCACGGCCGCCGTCGCGACGGCGGCCGCGCTGGCGGTGGCCGTCGGCCTGGCGGCGGCCCGGTACGCCCGCTCGACGGCGCCCTGGACCGGCTCGCCCTGAGGGCCCGCGCGGCCCGCCTGCTTCGTCTGCGGATATTCCCGGCCGCGGGGTGGCCAAGGTCACGGTCCGCCACCCCACACCTACGGTGGCGTAGGTCACTTGAGACAGTGAACTATTTCCTTCCATGGCTGACCATCTGGAGAACCTTGACCCCATCAGCTCCTACGCGGCCCTCGGCGACAGCTTCACCGAGGGCCTGAACGACCCCAACCCGGACGGCTCCTTCGCCGGTTGGGCCGATCGACTCGCGGGGATGCTCGCCCAGGGCCGCCCCGAGGGCACCTTCCGCTACGCCAACCTCGCCGTGCGCGGCCGCCTGCTCGACCAGGTCGTCGCGGAGCAGGTGCCACAGGTCCGACTGGCCCGGCCGGACCTGGTGACCTTCTGCGCGGGCGGCAACGACATCCTGCGCCCGGGCAGCGACCCGGACGAGGTCGCCGAGCGCTTCGAGCAGGCGGTGCTCCAACTGCGCGAGTGCACGCGGACGGTGCTGATCTGCACGGGCTTCGACACCAAGAACGTGCCGGTCCTGCGCCACCTGCGCGGCAAGATCGCCACGTACAACGTGCACCTGCGGGCGATCGCGGACCGCAACGACTGCGCGGTGGCCGACCTCTGGTCGCTGCGGGCGCTGCAGGGCCGCCCCGCCTGGAGCGAGGACCGGCTGCACCTGTCCTCCGAGGGGCACCAGCGGGTCGCCCTGCTCGCGGCGCGCGCGCTGGGCCTGCCGACCCTCGACGACCCGGCGGCGCCGTGGCCGGCCGAGTCCGTCCACACGCCGGCCGAGCAGCGCCGGGAGAACCTGCAGTGGGCCCGCGACTACCTGATCCCCTGGGTCGGGCGCCGGCTGCGCGGCGAGTCCTCGGGCGACCACGTGGAGGCCAAGCGGCCGGAGCTGCTGCCGCTCTGAGCACCACCGGGCCACCGCGGGCCCACGGGTGCGGGCAGCACGGGGACGGGCGGGTGCCCGAGCCGCGCCGGGGAGGATCC
>NZ_BAAALF010000179.1:13415-17148 GCF_039528135.1 Kitasatospora nipponensis
GCCCCGGGTCTCGAGGATGAAGCCCGATCGCCCCGTCAGCCGCCGAGCTGCAGCAGCGTGCCGTGGCTGGTGGCGATCGCGACCGCCAGCAGGATCAGGTCGGCCGCCCCGAGGGTGAGGCCGAGCAGGGCCCGGCCGCGCCGGGCGGTTCCCCGGACCAGCGCCAGCGCGCCCAGGACCAGGGCCAGCGGCCCGAAGACCACGTTGAAGAGCAGCAGTCCGATCAGGCCGAGGACGAAGGAGGCGATCGCCATCCCGTCCGCGTCGCGGGAGCGGGTGTCGGCTGATCCGTGGTTCGCGCGGTGCTGAGCGGGCGTCAGGGCTGCCATCGGAACTCTCCTGTCGGATACGGCGGTCGGGCTGTGGTCGGGGGAACGAGGAACGGGGGAACGAGGGCAGGAACGGGGACCGTCGGGTCAGTGCCGGCGCAGGCGGGCGGCACCCTCGCGGGCGCCGAAGAGCAGCAGCCAGCCGGCGATCGCGGCGGCGGCGGCCAGGAAGACCGGCAGGCTGGTGTGGGCGGCGGTGCCCAGCAGCAGGCCCATCGCGGCGAGCACGGCGAGGAAGAACATGAGCGGACCTTTCGCCATTTGAGCTAACAACTGTTCGCTGACATCCACCACTCTACGCTGGCGGAAGTCAGCAAACAGTTGTTTACTGAATGACGTGAGTCACACCCTCGGAGTCCGCCAGGCCCAGAAGGAGCAGAGCCGCCGCGCCCTGCTCGACGCCGGCCTGCGGCTGCTCGAACACCAGAACCTCAGCGGCCTCGGCGTCCGCGAGGTGACCCGGGCCGCCGGGATGTCGCCGGCCGGCTTCTACCGGCACTTCCGCGATCTCGACGAGCTCGGCGTGGTCCTGGTCACCGAGTCGCTGCAGAGCCTGCACGCGATGATCCGTTCCGTGCTGGCCGGCGAGGGCGAGGCCGAGGACCTGATCGACCGGACCATCGCGGTGATCACCCGGCACGTCCGGGAGAACCGGGCCCACCTGCGCTTCCTGGCCCGCGAACGGCACGGCGGCGTCCGGTCGGTGCGCGAGGCGATCACCGCGGAGCTGGACGCCTTCACCTCCGAGACCGCCGCCGCGCTCGGCACCCAGCCGCAGAGCGCCGACTGGAGCGGGCAGGACCTGCGGATGCTCGCGGGCCTGTACGTCGAGCACCTGGTCGCCACCGCCGCCGCCCTGCTGGAGGCGCCGCCGGACTCCCCCGCGGCCGAGCGGCGGATCGCCTCCGTCGCCCGCGACCAGCTGCGCCTGATCAGCCTCGGCCGCCGGCACTGGCCCACCGGCTGAGGCCGGCCGGGCACGGGTCGGAGTCTGGATCGGGGTCAGGGTCGGAGTCGGAGTCGGATCCGGTCCCGGCAGCACCGGACGGGTGAGTCCGCCCTTTCACCAGTGACCTGGCCCGCCCGGGCGCGTTGAACGCGACGTCGGTACAGACCGCCGGCGCGGCCGCCGCCCAGGCACCGCCCGCCGGCGAATTTCGAGAGGACCATGACCCATGTTCAAGAAGGCTCTGGCGGGCGCCGGTATCGCTGTCGCGTCGATGGCCGCGATGGCTGCTCCGGCGATGGCGATCGGCAACGCCGATGGCTCGGCCGCCTCGGTCTCCGGCGACGGCGGCACCAACGCCACCGGCACCACCGGCGACCACAGCCCCAACTTCCACACGGCCGACAACCTGAACCTCTGCCTGCCCGAGGTGCACCACGTGCAGGTCGGCGTGCTGCCCCCGCTGCAGGTCGACGTGCCGATCGCCAACCAGCAGCAGCACCAGATCTGCAACGTGGGCCAGACCACCCAGGGCAACGGCGACGGCGCGCTGCTCTCGCACGCGATCGGCTGACCCCACCGGGTCCGTCACCACGACAGGTCCGGCCCCCGCGGGCGACAGTACCGCGGGGGCCGGACCTGTCGTTGTGCCAGAGTTCACCCCCGCGCGACCTGTTGATCTTCCGTCGGATCGCTCGGGGCGACCAGAGTGGCGACAGAGGCTGCGGAGGTGTGCGCCGCGGCCGCACCGACGGTCCCGCGAGCGGTGACCCACGCCCGGATTCCCGGCACCGCGTCTTGATCCGTGGACACCTGGCGCGAATGGTCTATACCAATCGGATAGCCTGTCCCCGGAAGCTGTCGACCGCGGCTGTGGGGGCCACATGACTGTCCATCATCTTCCCGCTCCACCCGACGATCAGGAGCTCTACTGGTACTTCGGACCGCAGCGCCGCTGGGTCCTGCTCTGCACCTCGCTCGCCTTCGTCCTGACGGCGGCGACCATGTTCACCTTCGCCCTGCGCACACCCGCGCTCTGGGCCTTCCTGGCGGTGCTGGCGCTCAACCTCGTCGCACTCGCCCTCTCCTCCGTCAACAGCCTGCGCCAGCGCCGGCTCACCCGGCAGTCGCACGAGGTGCTGCTGCGGGCCTGGCGACCCGCCGAGGCCCCGAGCGTGGACCTCTACCTGCCGACCTGCGGCGAACCGCTCGCGGTGCTGGCCAACGCCTACCGCGCGGTCTCCCTCGTCAACTGGCCCGGCCGGCTCACCGTCTGGGTACTGGACGACGCCGCCAGCAGTGAAGTCGAGGAGCTGGCAGCCGAGTTCGGCTACCGCTACGTGGTCAGGCCGGACCGTGGGCACCTGAAGAAGGCCGGCAACCTCAACCACGCGCTGACTCTCGGCAGCGCCGAGTACATCGCCATCCTGGACGCCGACTTCGCACCGCGCGCGGACTTCCTCCAGCACCTGGTGCCGTACTTCGCCGATCCCGCGATCGGCATCGTGCAGAGCCCGCAGTGCTTCGACACCGACGGCTCGATGAACTGGATCGAGCGGGCCGCCGGCTCCGCGCAGGAGTGGTTCTTCCGCTGGATCCAGCCCTCCCGGGACGCCAGCGACGCCGCCATCTGCTGCGGCAGCAACGCCGTCTACCGGCGCGCCGCCATCGACGCGGCCGGCGGCTTCGCCCGGCTGGACCACAGCGAGGACATGTACACCGGACTCGCCCTGTACGAGCGCGGGTTCCGCACCCTGTACGTGCCGGTCCTGGTCGCCAAGGGCACCTCGCCCGACAGCCTGGCCTCCTTCGTCAACCAGCAGTACCGCTGGGCGATGGGCAACCTGCACCTGCTCGGCGGCCGCGACCTGAAGCGGATGCGGGCGCCCTGGCGGATGCGGTTCTGCTTCTACGAGGGCATCGTGGGCTACCTCACCACGGCCGTGAACATCTTCGCCGCGCCGCTGCCGCCGCTGGTGATGATGTACTGCTATCCCGACCAGATCCGGCCCTGGCACGTCCTGCCGCTGCTCGCGCCGCTCTGGCTCTGGCACGTGCTGCTGCCGCGGGTCAGCCGGACCCGCTGGCGAGTCGAGGTGATCCGCGCCAACGTGCTGATGAGCATCGCCGCGGGCGCCGCCTTCCTGCACACGCTGCGCGGGCGCAGCGCGACCTGGGTGCCGACCGGCGCCGGTGGGGCCAAGCCCGGTGGGCTGGCTCGGCGGGTCGTGCTGGTCTCGCTCGGCTGGGTCGGCGGCTCGCTGCTCGCCGCGGCGGGCGGTCTCGCGCTGGACGTCTCGGCGCACGGCTGGGGGCCCAACTGGGGTCTGGCGCTCTACCTGGTGGTGCAGGGTCAGATCGGACTGCCGCTGATCCGCGACCTGCTCATCGAGCTGCGTCCGGCGCGAGCGGCGCGCACCGTGCAGCGCGCCTCCGAGGCCACCGGCGCCACCACGGC
>NZ_BAAALF010000180.1:0-17119 GCF_039528135.1 Kitasatospora nipponensis
CGCTGCCGCCGCCCCGGCCGCGACGCCCTCGGCGCCCGCCGCCGAGGAGGGCGCCGGCGAGGACGACGAGTTCGAGTACAGCGGTGTCGGCCGTCGCCGCCGCAACCGCACCCAGGTCCGGGTGGGCACCCAGGCCGGTGGCCGGCAGGCCTCGCGGGGCCAGGCGTCCCGCGGGCAGGCCGCCAAGGCCCAGGCCCAGCCGCCGGCCCCCGCCAAGGTCCAGGCCCCGGCCCCGGTCGAGCCGGTCGTCGTCGCCGAGCCGGCCCAGCCGCTCCAGGTCGCCGAGGTCGCGCCCGCCCAGGGCCCGGACCAGGAGGCGGAGTGGGAGGAGGACGGCCGTCCGTCCTCGCGCCGCCGCCGTCGCGGTGGCCGTCGCCGCCGTCGCGGCGAGTCCGAGGACTTCGAGAACGAGGCCCAGGAGACCGAGCAGCAGGCGGCCGAGCCCGCCGGGGCCGTGCAGGAGGGCGCCGAGGACGCGGTCGAGGACGAGGAGGACGAGGAGGACGAGCTGGCCAACGGCCTGGCCTCCTCGCGTCGCCGCCGTCGCCGCCGCCGTCGCAGTGGCGACTCCGGCGCGGAGCCGACCGAGAACGCCGAGGACGGCGTGCGCACGGTCGTGAAGGTCCGCGAGCCGCGCCGCCGCTCCACCGAGCCGTCCTTCGACCCGGACGAGGTGCAGTCGATCAAGGGCTCCACCCGCCTGGAGGCCAAGAAGCAGCGCCGCCGTGAGGGCCGCGAGCTGGGCCGCCGCCGGGTGCCGATCATCACCGAGGCCGAGTTCCTGGCCCGCCGCGAGTCGGTGGAGCGCGTGATGGTGGTCCGGCAGAACGGCGAGCGCACCCAGATCGGCGTCCTGGAGGACGGCGTGCTGGTCGAGCACTATGTCAACAAGGAGCAGGCCACCAGCTACGTCGGCAACGTCTACCTGGGCAAGGTCCAGAACGTGCTGCCGTCCATGGAGGCCGCCTTCGTCGACATCGGCAAGGGCCGCAACGCGGTGCTGTACGCCGGTGAGGTGAACTTCGGCCAGCTCGGCCACAGCGGCCCGCGCCGCATCGAGTCGGTGCTGAAGTCGGGCCAGTCCGTGCTGGTGCAGGTCTCCAAGGACCCGATCGGTCACAAGGGCGCCCGGCTGACCAGCCAGATCTCGCTGCCCGGCCGCTACCTGGTCTACGTGCCCGAGGGCTCGATGACCGGCATCAGCCGCAAGCTGCCCGAGAACGAGCGGGCCCGCCTCAAGCAGATCCTCAAGAAGATCGTCCCGGACGACGCGGGCGTCATCGTGCGCACCGCCGCCGAGGGCGCCAGCGAGGACGAGCTGACGCGTGACGTGCAGCGCCTGCAGGCGCAGTGGGAGGAGATCCAGAAGCGGGCCTCCAGCGGCAACGCGCCCACCCTGCTGTACGGCGAGCCGGACATGACCGTGCGGGTGGTCCGCGACATCTTCAACGAGGACTTCACCAAGGTCATCGTCTCCGGCAACGAGGCGTGGACCACCATCCACGACTACGTCGGCGGGGTGGCCCCGGACCTGGTGGACCGGCTGCAGAAGTGGACGTCCAACGTCGACGTCTTCGCCACCTACCGGATCGACGAGCAGCTGATGAAGGCGCTGGACCGCAAGGTCTGGCTGCCGAGCGGCGGTTCGCTGGTGATCGACCGGACCGAAGCGATGATCGTGGTCGACGTCAACACCGGCAAGTTCGTCGGCCAGGGCGGCAACCTCGAGGAGACCGTCACCCGCAACAACATCGAGGCGGCCGAGGAGATCGTCCGCCAGCTGCGGCTGCGCGACCTCGGCGGCATCATCGTCATCGACTTCATCGACATGGTCCTGGAGTCCAACCGCGACCTGGTGCTGCGCCGCCTGCTGGAGTGCCTGGGCCGCGACCGCACCAAGCACCAGGTGGCCGAGGTCACCTCGCTGGGCCTGGTGCAGATGACCCGCAAGCGGGTCGGCCAGGGCCTGCTGGAGTCCTTCTCGGAGTCCTGCGTGCACTGCAACGGCCGTGGCGTGATCGTCCACATGGAGCAGCCGACCGCCCCCGGTGGCGGCGGTGGCGCGGTGGCCCTGCACGGTGAGGCCACCGGAGGCGGCAAGCGCCGCCGCCGGGGCAAGGGCGGGGCCGCTCAGGACGAGCCGCAGCCGCACCTGCTGGACGACGAGGGCGCCGAGCACGAGGCGGCCGAGGGCGACCACGAGCACGAGGAGTTCGAGCTGGTGAGCCGCGACGAGCCGGCCGAGCAGCTCGCCGTCGAGGTTCCGGCGGCCGAGGCCGAGGTCGAGGCCCAGCCGGAGGTGGCGGCCGCGGCGCCGGTCGAGCAGCCGAGCCTGGTCGAGATCCCGCCCGCCGCACCGGCCGGTGGCCGCACCCGCCGCCGTGCGGTGCGCAAGGCCACCGCTCCGGCGGGGGCCCCGGGCGAGGCCGAGATCGTGGTGCTGCAGTCGCGCGCCGAGGCCGTGGTGGAGGCCGCCCTGGCCGCCGCCGCGCCGAAGGCCGCCGAGGCGGAGCCGGTCGAGGAGGCCGAGCAGGCCCTCGAGCCGGCGCCGGTCGAGCAGCCGGTCGAGGAGGCCGAGACCGCCGCCGAGGAGGCCGTCGAGGAGGAGGCCGTGGCCCCCAAGAAGCGGGCGCCGCGCAAGGCCGCCGCCAAGAAGACGGTCGCCGCCAAGAAGACGACGACCGCGGCGAAGAAGACCACCGCCCGCAAGACCGCGACCAAGCGGACCAGCGCGGCGGCCAAGAAGGCGGCTGCCGCCGAGGGTGATTCGGCGGCCGAGTGAGCCCGGGCGCGGGGCGGTCCAGTCGGACCGCCCCGCGCTCGTAGGGTCCGGTTTGCCCTTGTGGCGGCCGGTCCGTATTCTTGACCCTTGGCGTGTCTATGTGTTCACGCCACGCTCCCGAGCAGATCACCTCCCGGACCTTCGCGAGAAGGAACGGGGGAGGCCCCTGTGTCCATACCCAGGTGGCTGGCATCGAGAGTTCCGACCGAGCAAGAAAGCAGGTACCGCATGTACGCGATCGTTCGCGCCGGCGGCCGCCAGCACAAGGTCGCCGTCGGCGACGTGCTGGAGATTGACCGCGTTGACGTCAAGCCGGGTGACTCGGTGGAGCTCTCGACCATCCTGGTCGTCGACGGCGAGGCCGTCACCTCCGACCCGTGGGTCCTGGCCGGCATCAAGGTCCACGCCGAGGTCGTCGACCACACCAAGGGTGAGAAGATCATCATCCTTCGTTACAAGAACAAGACCGGCTACCGTCGGCGCCAGGGTCACCGTCAGCGCCACACCGCCATCCGCGTCACCAGCATCGACACCGCGAAGTAAGTAAGGGGATTGCGAGATGGCACACAAGAAGGGCGCAAGCTCTACCCGTAACGGCCGTGACTCGAACGCCCAGCGCCTCGGCGTGAAGCGCTTCGGCGGCCAGGTCGTCAGCGCCGGCGAGATCCTCGTCCGCCAGCGCGGCACGCACTTCCACCCGGGCGCGGGCGTCGGTCGCGGTGGCGACGACACCCTGTTCGCGCTGACCGCCGGTGCGGTCGAGTTCGGCACCCGTCGCGGCCGCAAGGTCGTCAACATCGTGGCCGTCGAGGCCTGAGTCCCCTGACGCCGCGTCAGCGGCTCGGGTGGGATTCTGGAGGGTGGACCGGAATGATCCGGTCCACCCTCGCCGTTTTAACCGCTCGTACATCCCCCTGTTTTGGAGGCACCCGTCATGACCACCTTCGTGGACCGCGTCGAACTGCACGTCGCCGCGGGTAACGGGGGCCACGGCTGCGCCTCCGTACACCGGGAGAAGTTCAAGCCGCTGGGCGGCCCGGACGGCGGCAACGGCGGGGAGGGCGGCAGCGTCACCCTGGTGGTGGACGCCAACGTCACCACCCTGCTCGAGTACCACCACTCGCCCAAGCGCAAGGCCGGCAACGGCAAGCCGGGCGCGGGCGGTCACCGCACCGGCGCCAACGGCGAGGACATCGTGCTGCCGGTGCCGGACGGCACCGTGGTGCTGGACCGGCAGGGCAACGTGCTGGGCGACCTGGTCGGCCACGGCACCACCTTCGTGGCGGCCGCCGGCGGCCGCGGCGGCCTGGGCAACTCGGCGCTCTCCTCGGCCCGTCGCAAGGCCCCCGGCTTCGCGCTGCTCGGCGAGCCGGGCGAGGCCCGTGACATCGTCATGGAGCTCAAGTCGGTCGCCGACGTGGCCCTGGTGGGCTACCCGAGCGCCGGCAAGTCCTCGCTGATCTCGGTGCTCTCGGCGGCCAAGCCGAAGATCGCCGACTACCCCTTCACCACCCTGATCCCCAACCTGGGCGTGGTCACCGCCGGCGACATCGTCTACACCATCGCCGACGTCCCCGGCCTGATCCCGGGCGCCAGCCAGGGCAAGGGCCTGGGCCTGGAGTTCCTGCGGCACGTCGAGCGCTGCTCGGTGCTGGTGCACGTGCTGGACTGCGCGACGCTGGAGCCGGGCCGCGACCCGCTCACCGACCTGGAGACCATCGAGGCCGAGCTGGCCCAGTACGGCGGTCTGGAGGACCGGCCGCGACTGGTCGCGCTCAACAAGGTCGACGTCCCGGACGGCCAGGACATCGCCGACCTCACCCGCACCTCGCTGGAGGAGCACGGCTACCGGGTCTTCGAGGTCTCCGCGGCCTCCCGCTCGGGTCTGCGCGAGCTGAACTTCGCGCTGGCCGGCATCGTCGCCGAGGCGCGCGCGGCCAAGCCGGTCGAGGAGTCCACCCGGATCATCCTGCGGCCCACCGCCGTGGACGACCAGGGCTTCACGGTCACCGAGGAGGACGGCGCCTACCGGGTGCGCGGCATCAAGCCGGAGCGCTGGGTGCGCCAGACCGACTTCTCCAACGACGAGGCCGTCGGCTACCTCGCCGACCGGCTGGCCCGGCTCGGCGTCGAGGACAAGCTGTGGAAGATCGGCGCCCACGAGGGTGACACGGTCATCATCGGCGCCGAGGAGAACGCGGTCGTCTTCGACTGGGAGCCGACCATGGCCGCCGGCGCCGAGATGCTCGGCCGCCGTGGCGAGGACCACCGCCTCGAGGCGCCGCGTCCCGCCGTCGACCGCCGCCGCGAGAAGGAGAAGGGCCGCGACGCCGCCGAGGCCGAGTTCGAGGCCTTCGAGGCGCTCTCCTCCGGCCGCCCGGCCGAGCTCGACGAGAGCGACGACGACGCGTAGCACCGACGTCGCCCGCCACGGCGGGGCCCGGTGGCCGCGTCCACCGGGTGACACCGGCTGTGGGCCGGTCCGGGTTTTCGCGTAGATTGCGCGGGAGACCGGACCGGGACAGCGAGGAACACGATGACCGACCAGAGCGTGCCCACCGATCGGACGCTGCGTCAGGACGTGCTGAGCGCGCGGCGGATCGTGGTCAAGGTCGGCTCCTCCTCGCTCACCACGGCGGCCGGCGGACTGGACGCGGACCGGGTGGACGCCCTGGTCGACGCGCTGGCCACGGCCCTCGCCCGCCCCCGGGCCCCGGAGATCGTGCTGGTCTCCTCCGGTGCGATCGCCGCCGGCCTGGCCCCGCTCGGTCTGGAGCGGCGCCCCGCCGACCTGGCCCGCCAGCAGGCCGCCGCCAGCGTGGGCCAGGGCCTGCTGGTGGCCCGTTACACCGCCTCCTTCGCCCGCTACGGGCGCCGGGTGGGCCAGGTGCTGCTCACCGCCGAGGACGCCAGCCGGCGGGCGCACTACCGCAACGCCTACCGCACCCTGGACCAGCTGCTGGCGATGGGCGCGGTGCCGGTCGTCAACGAGAACGACACGGTGGCCACCGCCGAGATCAAGTTCGGGGACAACGACCGGCTCGCCGCCCTGGTCGCCCACCTGGTCCGGGCCGACCTGCTGGTGCTGCTCTCCGACGTCGACGGTCTCTACGACGGCGACCCCAGCCGCCCCGGCACCCGGCGGATCGACGAGGTGCGCGGCCCGCAGGACCTGGCCGGGCTGGAGATCGGCAGCACCGGCAAGGCCGGGGTGGGCACCGGCGGCATGGTCACCAAGGTCGAGGCGGCCCGGATCGCCACCGGCGCCGGCATCCCGGTGGTGCTCACCGCCGCCCGGCACGCCGCTGACGCGCTGGCCGGCCGGGCCACCGGCACGCTCTTCACCCGCACCGGCTCGCGCACCGCGGACCGGCTGCTCTGGCTGGCGCACGCCAGCAGCCCGCGCGGCGCCCTGCACCTGGACGCCGGCGCGGTGCGCGCCGTGGTCGAGGGCGGCAAGTCGCTGCTGCCGGCCGGGGTCACCCAGGTGGACGGCGAGTTCGCCGCGGGTGATCCGGTCGACCTTCTTGCCGAAAACGGTCACATCGTGGCGCGTGGGCTGGTCAACTTTGATGCGAGGGAGCTGCCCCGCCTGCTCGGCCGGTCCACCCGCGACCTGGCCCAGGAGCTCGGCGCCGCGTACGAGCGCGAGGTCATCCACCGGGACGACCTGGTCGTGCTGCGCGGCTGACGGCCTGTCCGAGCACCGGCCGGGGCGGCCCCGCCCGCGGCCCGTCCGGGCCCGGCAGGAACCAGCGCCGCACAGGAGGACGCCGGTGGGACGCAGGAACGAGGGAGCGGCGGCAGGGGAGCGCGGCGCCACCGTGCGGGAGCTGCGCCCGATGGCGACGGCCGGTGCCGAGGACCGCGAGGCGGCCGCCGCCGCCCGCGCCGCCTCCGAACAGATCAGACTCTGGCACGTGGTGCTCAGCGTGGCGGGCGAGGCGACCGTACTGGGTGACCTGCGGGCCGCCCTGGAACGGCTCGCCCACGACCACTCCTTCTTCCTGACCGCCCGCTACGCGGCCGACCACGCCGAGATCCGCTACTGGGAGCAGGCCCGCGACCTGCACGACGCCGCGGCCATGGCGCTGCGGCTGTGGGGCGAGCACAAGGCCACCGCCAAGCTGCCGCCCTGGGAGATCGTCGGGCTGGAGGTGGTGGACCGGGCCACCTACCACCAGCGGATCACCGAGGGGTTCGGCGGGCCGGCCCCGCAGCTGGGCGGTGTGCACCCGTACACCTGAGCGGCGCGCACCCGTGCGCCTGGGCGGCGCGCACCCGTGCGCCCGTGCCCGGTGGCGCCGCCTGGCCGTCTCACCGGGTGATCGCGGCGCGGTGCGGGGACCGGCAGTGGTTACCCTTCAGGGCATGAGCATCGACAGCCCCGTCCTCGCCGCCGCGCGCCGCGCCCGTGCGGCCGCCGCCGTACTCGCCCCGCTGCCGCGCTCGGCCAAGGACGCCGCGCTGCTGGCGATCGCCGAGGCCCTGCTGGCCCGGTCGGCCGAGATCACCGCCGCCAACGCCGAGGACGTCGCGCGCGCCCGCGCGGCCGGCACCGCGGAGTCGGTGGTGGACCGGCTCGCCCTGACCGGGGAGCGGATCGCCGCGATCGCCGCCGACGTGCGCGGGGTGGTGGCGCTGCCCGACCCGGTCGGCGAGGTGGTGCGCGGCTACACGCTGCCCAACGGGCTGGACGTCCGTCAGGTGCGGGTCCCGCTGGGCGTGGTGGGCATCATCTACGAGGCCCGGCCGAACGTCACGGTGGACGCCGCCGCGCTCTGCCTCAAGTCCGGCAACGCGGTGCTGCTGCGCGGCTCGGCCTCCGCGTACCGGTCGAACACCGCGCTGGTGGCGGTGCTGCGCGACGCGGTGGCCGCCGCCGGCCTGCCGGCCGACGTGATCCAGCTGGTGCCGGGCGAGAGCCGGGAGTCGGTCACCGAGCTGATGCGCGCCCGCGGCCTGGTGGACGTGCTGATCCCGCGCGGCGGCGCCGCGCTGATCAGGACCGTGGTGGAGGGCTCCACCGTGCCGGTGATCGAGACCGGCACCGGCAACTGCCACGTCTACGTGGACGCCCGCACCGACCTGGCGATGGCGGTGGGCATCCTGCTGAACTCCAAGGCCCAGCGGGTCAGCGTCTGCAACGCGGCGGAGACCCTGCTGGTCCACCAGGACGTGGCCGAGGAGTTCCTGCCGCTGGCGCTGGCCGCGCTGGCCGAGGCGGGGGTCACCGTGCACGGGGACGAGGCGGTGCTCAAGGCGGCCGTCGGCTCGCCGGCCACCGTGGTGGCGGCGACCGACGAGGACTGGGGCGCCGAGTACCTCTCGCTGGACCTCGCGGCGGCCGTGGTGCCCTCGCTGGAGGCCGCCGTGGAGCACATCCGCCGCTGGTCCTCCGGGCACACCGAGGCGATCGTGACCACCTCGCAGGCCGCGGCCCGCCGGTTCACCCAGCTGGTCGACTCGACCACGGTCGCGGTCAACGCCTCGACCCGCTTCACCGACGGGAGTGAGTTCGGCTTCGGCGCGGAGATCGGCATCTCGACCCAGAAGCTGCACGCCCGCGGCCCGATGGGCCTGCCCGAGCTGACCTCCACCAAGTACATCGTCACAGGTGACGGCCACGTGCGCGGCGAGGACCGGCAGACCGTCGGCGGGTGAAGTCGTCAGCTCCGTTCGGGCTCAAGTGCCGGGAGGCACAGACAAATCGCTCGCCCGGTAATACGCTGAATCCCGTGGCAGAGGATGTGGGGGGCTCGCCGTACTCCGACGGCGCCGACCACGGTGGTGCGGACGACGAGTTCGCCACCGTGGTCCTTGATGAGGCCTTCGTCCGTTCCGCCGCCGTGCACGAGCCCAGCGCCAGGGAGCGGCAGCTGGCCGCCGCCGAGGCCCGGTTCGAGCCGGAGCCGGGCGCACCGGGCCGGGGACGCGATCCGGGACCCGACCGGTACGAGGGGCTGCCGCTGGAGCTGCGCCCGCACCCCACCGGCCTCGACGACGACCGGATCTACACCGATCCCTGGGTCGGCTCGGGCCGCGGTCCCGGCCGGCGCCGGATCACCCTGCGGCCCGGCCACGCCGAGCGGGACGTCTTCGGCCGCGGCCAGGTCGCCCAGCAGCGCTGGCACCGGCCACTGGCCTGGGTGCTGGTGGTCGTGATGGGCGTCGGGGTGGTGGCGGTCGCCGTGGCGGCGGTCTACCGCGGCGCCGGTGGCCCCGGTACGGGCCCCGGCCGGCGCCCGCAGGTCGGCACCACCAGCGTCGCGCCCACCCCGCCGCCCGGCGTCCCGGCCAGTGCCGGCGCGGTGGCCGTCCCACAGCCCACGGGGTGAGCCCGGCCGCGCGGGCGGCCGGACGCGGAAGTTGCGTCCCGGACCTCGTACCGGGCCCGGCCCGCGCTCTACTCTTGAAGCATGGGTGACCCGGGTGAGCCTCCGGAGGGTGCGCCCGAGGGCGGTTCCGGAAGCGATGACGAGTACCGATCCGTCGTCTTCGACGAGTCCTTCGTACGGGCTGCGCGGATCCAGGAGCTGTCGGCCAGTGAACGGCTCGGCGGCGGGGCGGCCCACCCGGTGCGCCGTCGGATGGGTCTGGGCCTGCTCTCCTCGCTGCCGCGCCAGGCGCTGACGCTGCTGCTGCTGATCGTGATGGCCTTCGGCGCCGCGGTGTACTTCGGCGTCACCTCCCCGCAGCGCGAGCCCTCGCTGGCGGCGGGCAGCGAGCTGACCGCCGAGCTGACCGCCCTGGTCCCGGCCGCCGGCTCGGTGGCCACCGTGGAGCCGGCAGCGCCGTTCGCCAAGCTGAGTGCGGCCGCCGGGTACGCCGACGGCAGCGCGGGGCTGGGCCTGCCGACCGCTCGGGCGGCCACCGCCCACTTCAGCCAGGCCCAGGTCAGCGAGGCGCTGAACACCGTCCAGCGTTACCTGACGCTCTCGATGCTGGCCCCGGTCGTGCTGGTCCAGGGCGAGACCGAGTCGGTGCGGGCCCTGCTGGACCCCGCCGAGCAGGCCCAGTTCGACCAGAGCGTGACCGCGCCCGGCGACGACCAGCACCACACGGTGACCGGCTGGATGATCCGCTTCGACCCGCAGAAGATCGCGCTGGCCTCGAACACCGTCAAGGTGGCGGGCAGTGTCAAGGTCTCCGAGGCCGACCCCTCCACGCTGGAGATCACCACCGACCACACGCTGGTCTACGCGCTGCGCCCGGCCGGCAACGCGACGGGGGCGCCGGTGAGCCTCTACGAGGTCCGCCGCGAGCTGCGCTTCGACCTGGACCGCACCGACATCGCGGCCGACCAGGTGCGGCTGGTCGACTCGGTCGTGCAGGCCGGCCCGACCGCCTGCGGGGCGGGGCAGGCGGAGTACCTGCAGCCGCTGCCGGTCGGCGCGGTGGGTCCGCTCGGCGGGCAGCCCGGCGCGGTCGACCCGGCCGACCGCTCGCACCCGGCCTGGCAGCAGTGCGCGGTGCTGGCGGGCCCCACCGGCGGCTGACCACCGGGTCCGGGTGGCCCTCACCGCTCGTCGGGCACCAGCCGGTAGCCGATGCCGCGCACGGTCTCGATGACGCAGTGGGCGCCGGCCCCGTCCAGCTTGCGGCGCAGCGCGGCGATGTAGACCTCGACGATGTTGACGTCGCCGCTGAAGGCCGAGTCCCAGACCGCGTCCAGGATCTCGGTCTTGGGCACCGCCTGGTCGGGGCGGCGGGCCAGGCACTCCAGCACCCCGAACTCCTTGGCGGTCAGCCGCAACGCCTGTCCGCCCACCGCGCACCGGCGGGCGGCCGGGTCGATCCGCAGGTCGGCCACGCCCAGCACGGTGGGGCGGGTGGCGGCGCCGCGGCGCAGCAGGGCGCGCAGCCGGGCGGTCAGCACGACGTAGGAGAAGGGCTTGCTGAGGAAGTCGTCCGCGCCGCAGTCCAGCGCCTCGGCCTCGTCGTACTCGCCGTTCTTCGCGGTGAGCATCAGGATCGGCACCGGGTTCTCGTCGCGCCGCAGCTCCTGGCAGACCCGGAACCCGTTGATGCCGGGCAGCATCAGGTCGAGCACGATCGCCGCGTACTGCCCGGACCGGGCCCGCTCCAGGCCGTCGAGGCCGTCGCCGACCACGTCCACCACATAGCCCTCGGCCCGCAGGCCCTGGCTGAGCGACTGCGCGAGCCGCTCCTCGTCCTCGACCATCAGAAGGCGCATCGGCTCAGGATAAGTCAATTCCCCGGCTCTGGAAGGCGATAGTCCGATGTGCGCGGATAATCCGCTCTGAACGAATCCTCAGGTTCTTTCAGAGTTCCTTCAGGGGGAATTCCCTAGCGTCGCGCCGGTGAATAGCCGACGACTCACCACGTCCATTGTGCCGATTTCCTGGCTGCCGGTGCCGCCGGTCGCCGCTTTCGACCTGCTGCTCGCGGTGCCCCGGCAGTGGCGGATGCAGACCACCGGTTTCGACCTGGGGATCTTCGAGCAGGGGATGCGCGGCTACGCGGGGCTCGGCGCGCCGGTGGCGCCGCTGAAGGGCGTCGGGTTCGACCTGCTGGGCGACCACTTCAGCCCGCTGCTGGCCCTGCTGGCGCCGCTCTACCGGCTCTTCCCCGGCGCGACCACGCTGCTGGTGGCGCAGGCGCTGCTGCTGGCGCTCTCCTGCGTGCCGGTCACCGCGCTGGCCACCGAAGTGCTGGGGCGGGGGCGCGGCCTGGCGGTGGGCCTGGCCTACGGGCTCTCCTGGGGGCTCTGGAGAGCCGACTCCTTCGACTTCCACGAGGTGGCGCTGGCCGTCCCGCTGACCGCCTGGGCCCTGGCCGCGCTGGCCCGCGGCCGCTACCGCGGCGCGGTCTGCTGGGCGCTGCCGCTGCTGCTGGTGAAGGAGGACCAGGGGCTGATGCTGGCCGGGATCGGGATCCACGTCTTCTGCCGGGGCCGGCGCCGGCTGGGCGCGGGGGCCGTGGCGGCGGCCGTGCTGGCGACCCTGCTGGCCGTGCTGGTGGTGGTGCCGGCCCTCAATCCCGGCGGCTCCTACACCTACCTGGCGAACGGCGGCTGGCACGGTGGCGATCCGCTCACCCGGCTGCTGCTGCCGCTCGACAAGTGGCGCACGGTGGCCCTGCTGCTGGCCCCGACCCTCTTCCTGGCGCTGCGCTCGCCGCTGTGCCTGCTGCTGGTGCCGCCGCTGGCCGGGCGGTTCTGGACCCCGACCCCCAGCTACTGGGGTGCCGGGCAGCACTACAACGCGGTGCTGATGCCGGTGCTCTTCGTGGCCCTGGTGGACGCGCTGCGCCGGCTGGGGGCCGGCGTGCCCGTGCCCCCGGCGCGGCGGCGCCCGGCGGGCGTGGCCGCCGGCTGGGCACCCGCACTCGCCCTGCTGGTGGCGCTCGGGACGGCGCCGCTGCCCTGCCTGGACCCGCCGGGCGCCGCGGTGCGGGCCGTGCGGCGCATCCTGGCGGTGATCCCGGACGGGGCGGCGGTGGCGGCGGCCAACTCGCTGGCCCCGCAGCTGACCGCGCGCTGCACGGTCTCGCTCTTCCCCGAGTTCACCGCGCCGGGGCAGGCGGGGGTGGCCGGGCGGCTGGTGGCCCGCTGGATCGTCTCGCCGGACGTGCCCGGCGACTTCCCGGTGCCGAGGGAGCGTCAGCTGGCGGTGCTGGCCTCGCTGCCGGCGGCCGGTTACCGGGTGGCGGCGGTCGGCGGTGGGGTCACGGTGTACCGCTGGGGAGCCGGATGACGAGGTGGGCGCCGGTGCCGGTGGGGGACGCGGTGGCGGTGGCGGTGCCGCCCAGCGAGCGGGCGATGGTGCGGACCAGGGCCAGGCCCAGGCCCGCGCCGCCGGTGCGGCGGTCGCGGTCGGTGTCCAGGCGCACGAAGCGGTCGAAGACCCGGTCCCGGTCGGCGGTGGGGATGCCCGGGCCGTCGTCGGTGACGGTGAGCAGGGTCCAGCCGTCGGCGGTCGTCAGGGTGAGGCGGACGGTGCTCGCGGCGTAGCGGGAGGCGTTGTCGAGGAGGTTGCGCAGGAGGCGGCCGACGAGCACCTCGCGGCCGTGGACGGTGCTGGGGGCGCCGGTGAGGTCGGCGGTGAAGGTGAGGTGGGGATGGGTGTGGGCGCGTTCGGCGAGTTGCTCGGTGGCCAGGTCGTGGAGGTCGACGGTGCCCTCGCCGACGGCTTCCTCGGTGCGGGCGAGCAGCAGGAGGTCGTCGGCGAGTTCCTGCAGGCGCTCGGTGTCGAGGAGGGCGCCGCGCACGATGCCGGGCCAGTCGGCCTGCTGCGGGTGGATCAGCGGGACCTCCAGCGCGCTGCGCAGGGCGGCGAGGGGGCTGCGCAGCTCGTGCGAGGCGTCGGCGACGAGCCGGCGCTGTTCGGTCAGGGCGCGTTCGAGCCGGTCGAGGGTCACGTTGGTGGTCCCGGCGAGGCGGGCGATGCCGTCGCGGGAGGGCGGTACCGGGACGCGTTCGTGGAAGGCGCCCTCGCCGATGGCGGCCATCCGGCGGCGGATGGACTCCACCGGGCGCAGCGCCAGGCCGGTCACCAGCCAGGCGACGGCGGCCACGAAGAGCGAGGCGGCCGGGGTCAGGTACCAGCCCAGCTCCCGGGTCACCCGGTCGGTGGCGGCCCTCGCCTCGGTGGTGTCGACCAGGACGTAGGTGGTGACCCGCTGGGGCGTCAGGCCCTGCCGGCCCCGCTGGGTGATGTCGCTGGGGTAGATGCTCCGACGGGCGGTCAGCGCGGCCAGCTGGTCGCTGCTGAGGACCATGCCGCCCGAGCGGCGCAGGAAGGTGGCGGTGCGCCCGGTCGCGCTGGCGGACACCGGTCCGGTGCGGTCGTAGGCGTCGCTCGGCAGGTGGATCCGCACCATCTCGGCGTAGCCGACGGGCACGTCCTGGGCCAGCGGGGGCAGGAAGCCGGGCTGGGAGGGCGACTCCTCCAGCCCGTCGTGCGCCGCCCAGGTGCCGTCCGCGAGGACCAGGACGTAGGGGGAGTGCCGGTAGTCGACCAGGACCTGCTGGAAGTCGAGCGCCGACTCGAGGGAGGTGGCGTCGTTCAGGGCCAGCCCCTGCGCGGTGGGCAGCCACTGGTCGTACGCCCCCTGGCCGACCCAGTACGTCGCCAGTCCGAAGGCCAGTACCGAGGCCAGGGCGGCGCCCACCGCGGCGCGGGTGCGGACGGATATCCGGTGCCAGATGCGCATGCGCGTCAGCATAGGGAGGAATTCGACGGACCGTCGGGGCGGGAATGCGAATGCCGGGTTTCTCCTTCCTGAAAATTCTTCAGAAAGGAGAAACCCGGCACCGATGGGCTATTCCTTGCCGTCGCCCGGAGCGCCGGTGCCGGTGCGGGAGCCGGCTCCGGTGAAGGTGTCGCGCAGCTTGCCGCCCACCGAGCCGGCGCCGTCGGCGATGTCGCGCAGCAGGGTGAAGAGCGGGTCCTTGGTCTCCTTGAAGGACTTGCCGTAGGAGTCGGCGGCCGCCTTCCACTGGTCGGAGACGGTGGCGTTCGAGTCGTCCTCGCGGCGCGGGTAGGCGCCGGCCAGGATCGAGCGGTACTCCTCGCCCTCCGACCACTGCTTGAGCCGGGCCACCCGGACCACCGCGAACGGGTGGGTCTGCGGCAGCACCTGGAGCAGCTTGAGGACGCTGTCGCGCAGGTCGCCGGCCTTGTCGTACTCCTCGGCCTGCTCCAGGAAGGCGTCCACGTTCATCTCGCCGAGGTTGTGGCCGCCGGCCAGCTTCATCAGGCCGCGCATCGAGGCCTGCGGGTCCTGACCGGCCAGCAGGCCGGCCCGGTCGCAGGAGAGTTCGGCCTTGCGGAACCACTCCTTCAGCGCGGTGACCAGACCCATGATCGCCAGGTTGCCGAGCGGGATCCACCCCACCTTGGTGGCCAGGTTGGTGAGGATCAGCAGCATGGTCCGGTAGACCGCGTGGCCGGACATCGCGTGGCCGACCTCGTGGCCGATGACCGCGCGCAGCTCCTCCTCGTCGAGCAGGTCCACCAGGCCGGTGGTCACCACGATCACCGGGGCGTCCATGCCGATGCACATCGCGTTGACGGTCGGGTCCTGGGTCACGTAGAGGTCCGGGACCTGTTCGAGGTCCAGCACGTACGCGGCGTCCCGGACCATGTTGAAGATCTCGGGGTACTGGCGCTCGGAGGTCTTCACCGCGGTCGCCAGGAACATCAGCCGCACGCTGCGCTCGGAGACCAGCCCGGCCAGCTTCTTGAGGATGTCGTCGAAACCGGACAGCTTGCGCAGCGCGACCAGCGCGGAGCGGTCGGCCGGGTGCTCCCAGGCACGGGTGGAGATGCCGGGGAACCGCTGGCGCCGACGGCTGGGCGTGCCGGCCGTGGCGGGCTTGCCGAGCGGACCGTCGGCCCGGGTGGAATCGGACATAGTGCTGAGTACCTCCTGCTCGACGCCGGTCCCGGCCCATCGCCGGCCCCCGCTCGCTTCGACCCTTCAACGCCTGCGTGCGTGCACTCGTCCCCGGCTCAGCGTACGACGACCCCGCGGTGCGGCCCTCGGGGGTGGTGCGCCGGGGCCGCGGTGACCCGGTCTACGCTGGTTCTCCGAGCGCACACAGCCCCGAGGAGCCCGCCGATGTCCCCCGACGCCCTGGTGAACCTGGCCGCACCGATCTCCAGCGCGAACGGTCCGGGCCTCTTCCTGCGCCTGATCGTCCTCGGCTCGATCCTCGGCGTCGGCCTGCTGGCCTGGATCCTGCTGCGCGCCGGCCGGAACAACTGACTGCTCACCTCCTGTCAGACGCGGGGAGCCGCCGCGCGGTTGCACGGGGCCGCCCCGTACGATGAGCGCGCGGGCCGCCCAGGTCACCGGGACCCGCGTCCTGGCCCCCACCGAGTCGAGAAGGCCCTGCCGACATGACCAAGAGCGCTCTGCCCGCCCTGACCTCCCTCGCCGAGGGCGGCAACCACGACAGCCTCAACCCGTTGCTGACCGGTGGCAGCGCCCTGTTCATCCTGCTGCTGCTGCTCTTCCTGACCACCCGTTTCAACCGGGACCGCTGAGCTCCGCCCGCTTCGGCCGGCACGCACCGGGGGCGCCCCGCAGGTCGCGGGACGCTCCCTCGTCGTATCCGGGCGGCCGCGGCCACCTGCCCGCCAACCGGGTCGCGTAAGGTGTGGCGGCATGGGAGAGAGCAGGGCGGCGGCGGTGCGGCCAGGACGCAAGCGGCTCGGTGTGATGGGCGGCACGTTCGACCCGATCCACCACGGCCACCTGGTCGCGGCCAGTGAGGTGGCCAGTGCCTTCCAACTGGACGAGGTGGTCTTCGTGCCCACCGGCCAGCCGTGGCAGAAGGACCGCGCGGCGGTCTCGGCCGCCGAGGACCGCTACCTGATGACGGTGATCGCCACCGCCGAGAACCCGCAGTTCTCGGTCAGCCGGATCGACATCGACCGCGAGGGGCCCACCTACACCGTGGACACCCTGCGCGACCTGCGGGCGCAGCACCCCGAGGCCGACCTCTTCTTCATCACCGGCGCCGACGCCCTCGCGCAGATCCTCTCCTGGCGCAACGCCGAGGAACTCTTCTCGCTCGCACACTTCATCGGATGCACCCGTCCGGGGCACACTCTGTCGGACGCGGGTCTGCCGGCCGGCGGGGTCTCACTGGTCGAGGTGCCCGCACTGGCCATCTCCTCCACGGACTGCCGGTTGCGGGTCGCCAAGGGCGAACCGGTCTGGTACCTGGTCCCGGACGGGGTGGTGCGGTACATCGACAAGCGCGCGCTCTACCTGGACGCCGGCTGAGCCGAGGGGCCCAGGACGTACGACGGCGGGGCGAGAGCCCGGCCCACACGGAAGACCTTGAGGGACGGCGTGACCGGAACGGCAGACCGCAGGGGGCCCGAGGACGGCGACTGGTCCACCGGGCAGCACCCGCAGGCGTACCAGCAGCAGCCGCCGTACGAGCCGCCGTACGGGCAGGCCTACGAGCAGCCGTACGAGCAGCCCTACCCGCCGTACCAGCAGCAGGCGTACCCCGAGTCGTACCCGCCGCAGCAGCCGTACCAGCAGCCCTACGGGCAGGGGTACGAGCAGGGGTACGAGCAGCCGTCGTACGGCCGGGGCCGGGAGCAGCAGGCCTACCCGCCGGCCGGGTACCAGGAGCAGGGGTACGGCCGGCCCGCGGAGTACGGGCAGCCGCCGGTCTACGAGCAGCCGCTCTACGAGCAGCCGGGGTACGAGCAGTCCGGCTACGAGCGGCAGGGGTACCAGCAGCCGTACGGCGGGGGGCCCTACGAGCAGGCGGCGCCCGCCCAGCCCCCGGCCTTCGACGCCTTCCGCGCGCAGCCGGCCGGCTACCCGGCGCAGCCCGCCCCCGCG
>NZ_BAAALF010000181.1:0-838 GCF_039528135.1 Kitasatospora nipponensis
CCGGGTCTGCACCGCGGTGAGCTGAGCGCCGGCTGGCAGATCGGCGGCGGCATCAACGGCGGCCTGCTGCTGGCCGTCGCCGCCAACGCGCTGCGCCAGGACCTGCCCGAGCACCCCGACCCGTTCTCGATCAGCTGCCACTACCTGTCCACCTCCGCGGCCGGCCCGCTCACGGTGCGGACCGACGTGGTGCGCCGCGGGCGCTCGCTCTCGACGGGCACCGCCTCGCTGTACCAGGACGGACCCGACGGCGAGCCCCTCGAGCGGCTGCGGGTGCTGGCCAGCTACGGCGACCTGGCCGCCCAGCAGGGCGAGGTGCGCACCTCCGCCGCCCCGCCGGCGCTGCCGCCGCTCGAGCAGTGCATCGGCATGGAGCACGCGCCGCCCTCGCTGATGGACCAGGCCGCGCTGCTGCAGCGCCTGGACATCCGGCTCGACCCGGCCACCGTGGGCTGGGCGCTGGGGCAGCCCTCGAACGTGGGCCGGATCCAGGGCTGGTTCAAGTTCGCCGACGAGCGCGAGCCGGACCCGCTCTCGCTGCTGCTGGTCGCCGACGCCCTGCCGCCGGTCACCTTCGACCTGGGGCTGCCGGGCTGGGCGCCGACCGTCGAGCTCACCGTGCACCTGCGGGCCAGGCCGGTGCCCGGCTGGCTGCGGGTCAGCCACGCCACCCGCAACCTGGCCGGCGGCTACTTCGAGGAGGACGCGGAGATCTGGGACGCCTCGGGCCGCCTGGTCGCCCAGTCCCGCCAGCTCGCCCGCGCTCCGCGCCCGCCCAAGCGGTAGGCGCGAAGGTGTGAAGAAACGTCACGGCGCGGTCCCCCCGGGGACCGCGCCG
>NZ_BAAALF010000181.1:848-16860 GCF_039528135.1 Kitasatospora nipponensis
ACCCACCCCGCCGTGACGTTTCTGCATCCGGCGTCAGGTCAGCCGGCGTCCTCGTCGCGCACCGCGCGACGGGCGTCGGAGTTCAGCACGCCCCAGCTGATCAGCTGCTCGGTGAGGATGGAGGGCGACTGGTCGTAGATCACGGCCAGCGTGCGGAGGTCGTCCTGACGGATCGACAGCACCTTGCCGTTGTAGTCACCGCGCTGGGACTGGATGGTGGCGGCGTAGCGCTGCAGGGGGCCGGCCTTCTCGCTGGGAACCTGGGTCAGTCTCTCCAGGTCCAGCACCAGGCGCGGCGGCGGCTCGGCCGCGCCGCCGGGCGTACCGCCGGGCAGCAGCTCCTGGACGGGCACGCCGTAGAACTCGGCCAGTTCGGCCAGTCGCTGCACCGTCACGGCGCGGTCACCGCGCTCGTAGGAGCCGACGACGACTGCCTTCCAGCGCCCCTGGGACTTCTCCTCGACGCCGTGCAGGGAGAGACCCTGCTGAGTGCGGATAGCACGGAGTTTGCCTCCGAGCTGCTTCGCGTAGTCGCTGGACATTGGTCTCCCCGGACGAAATTGCTTTTTCATGGTGGTTACGGGGGGGCCGAGGGGTGCCTCGGTTCCCAGGGCGTCCTACCGGTGGGTTCGACGTCTGTTCCGTAACTCACTGTGAGGTTACGTAGAGTAAGGTAGCTGCGTCAAGCCGAATGGGGCAGTCGTGCGAATGGTCTGCTACCTCTGCGTGAACACGACACAAAGCTCGGCGGGACCCACAAGATCACCCTGGTAGCATGGAGGAGGCCGCCGCCACGACCGGGCGACCATCCACCAGGCATCCTTTAAGGCCCGTCCAGTGAGGCGGGGAAGGAGGTCCGCTTCGGCATGACCACTCACACCGACACACCGCGTCCGCCGCACCAGGTGCTCGACGGCGCGGACATCTCCCGGGTCATCACCCGGATCGCCCACGAGATCGTGGAGCGCGCGAAGGGCGCCGAGGACGTCGTCCTGCTCGGCATCCACACCCGCGGTGTCCACCTCGCCCGCCGACTGCACGCCAAGCTGGCGCAGATCACCGGCCGCGAGATCCCGCTCGGCACGCTCGACATCACCATGTACCGCGACGACCTGCGGCTCAAGCCCGCCCGGGCCCTGGAGCACACCGAGATCCCCTCCGGCGGGATCGACGGCAGGCTGGTGATCCTGGTCGACGACGTGCTCTTCTCCGGCCGCACCATCCGCGCCGCCCTCGACGCGCTGGGCGACATCGGTCGCCCGCGCGCCGTGCAGCTCGCCGTCCTGGTCGACCGCGGCCACCGCGAGCTGCCCATCCGCGCCGACTACGTGGGCAAGAACCTGCCCACCTCGCTGCGCGAGGCCGTGCAGGTCCGGCTCTCCGACACCGACGGCCTGGACGCCGTCCTGGTCGGCGACCGCGACTACGCCGCCCGCTCGTCCCAGGCGCTCGCCGCCGACCCGATCTCGCCGGAGTAGCCCACGTGAAGCGCCACCTCGTCTCCGCCGCCGACCTCAGCCGCGACGACGCGCTGCTGATCCTGGACACCGCCGAGGAGCTCGCCAGGCTCTCCGGGCGGGCCGTCAAGAAGCTCCCCACGCTGCGCGGCCGCACCGTCGTCAACCTCTTCTTCGAGGACTCCACCCGCACCAAGACCTCCTTCGAGGTCGCCGAGAAGCGCCTGAGCGCCGACGTCATCAACTTCGCCGCCAAGGGCTCCTCGGTCTCCAAGGGCGAGAGCCTCAAGGACACCGCGCTGACCCTGCAGGCGATGGGCGCCGACGCCGTGGTGATCCGCCACCACGCCTCCGGCGCGCCGGCCCGCCTGGCCCAGTCCGACTGGCTGCACGGCAGCGTCATCAACGCCGGTGACGGCACCCACGAGCACCCCACCCAGGCCCTGCTCGACGCCTTCACCATGCGCCGCCACCTCAACCCGGGCGCCGGCCACGACCTGGCCGGCCGCCGGATCACCATCGTCGGCGACGTGCTGCACAGCCGGGTGGCGCGCTCCAACGTGCTGCTGCTCACCACGCTGGGCGCGCACGTCACCTTCGTCGCGCCGCCCACCCTGCTGCCGATCGGCATCGAGCACTGGCCCTGCGACGTCTCCTACGACCTCGACGCCACGCTGGCCAAGAGCGACGCGCTGATGCTGCTGCGGGTCCAGCGCGAGCGGATGAACGCCGCGTTCTTCCCCACCGAGCGCGAGTACTCGCGCCGCTACGGCATGCACGGCGGGCGGCTGGCCAAGCTGCCCGAGCACGCCATCGTGATGCACCCCGGCCCGATGGTGCGCGGCATGGAGATCACCGCCGAGGTGGCCGACTCGCCGCGCTGCACCGCGGTCGAGCAGGTCGCCAACGGCGTCTCGATCCGGATGGCCGTGCTGTACCTCCTGCTCGGCGGGGCCGTCTTCGCCGACGGCGCCACCGACGCCCCCCGCACCGACTCCAGTGAGGCCGCCCAGTGACTTCGTACCTGATCCGCAACGCCCAGATCCTCGGCGGCCCCGCGCAGGACATCAGCATCGTCGACGGCGTGATCCGCGAGATCGGCACCGACCTGGCGGCCGAGGCGGACGTCGACATCGACGCGCACGGCCTGATCGTGCTGCCCGGCCTGGTCGACCTGCACACCCACCTGCGCGAGCCGGGCCGCGAGGACGCCGAGACCGTGCTGACCGGCACCCAGGCCGCCGCCAAGGGCGGCTACACCGCTGTGCACGCGATGGCCAACACCTTCCCGGTGGCCGACACGGCCGGCGTGGTCGAGCAGGTCTGGCGGCTGGGCCAGGAGTCCGGCTACTGCGACGTGCAGCCGGTCGGCGCCGTCACGGTGGGCCTGGAGGGAAAGAAGCTCGCCGAGCTCGGCGCCATGCACGACTCCGCCGCGAACGTGCGGGTCTTCTCCGACGACGGCAAGTGCGTCGACGACGCGGTGATCATGCGCCGCGCGCTGGAGTACGTGAAGGCCTTCGACGGCGTCGTCGCCCAGCACGCCCAGGAGCCGCGGCTCACCGAGGGCGCCCAGATGAACGAGGGCCGGGTCTCCGGCGAGCTCGGGCTCGGCGGCTGGCCGGCGGTCGCCGAGGAGGCGATCATCGCCCGCGACGTGCTGCTCGCCGCCCACGTCGGCTCGCGCCTGCACGTCTGCCACGTCTCGACGGCCGGCTCGGTGGAGATCATCCGCTGGGCCAAGGACAAGGGCTGGGACGTCACCGCCGAGGTGACCCCGCACCACCTGCTGCTCACCGACGAGCTGGTCCGCTCCTACGACCCGGTCTACAAGGTCAACCCGCCGCTGCGCACCGCCGCGGACGTGCACGCGCTGCGCACCGCGCTGGCCGACGGCACCATCGACGCGGTCGCCACCGACCACGCCCCGCACCCCGCGGAGGACAAGGACTGCGAGTGGGCGGCCGCCGCGATGGGCATGGTCGGCCTGGAGACCGCGCTGTCGGTGGTCCAGCAGGCGATGGTGGAGACCGGCCTGCTGAACTGGGAGGGCGTCGCGGACCGGATGTCGCACCGCCCGGCCCGGATCGGCCGCCTGGCGGGCCACGGACGGCCCGTCTCGGTCGGTGAGCCGGCCAACCTGGTGCTCTTCGATCCCGCGTACCGTGGCAGCGTGAACCCCGAGAGCTTCGCCACCCGCAGCCGCAACACCCCCTACCGCGGGCTGGACCTGCCCGGCCGGGTGCACGCCACCTTCCTGCGCGGGGTGCCCACCGTGCTGGCCGGCGAGCTGGTCGAGCCGGGCGCGCCCGCATGACGCCGGCCCGGCTGGCGATGGAGAAGGCCAGGATCCACGACTGGCCCAACTACCTCGGTTGGACGGTCGGCCTGCTGATCCTGATCGGCCTGGTCTACTGGCTGATGCGGCAGGGCTGGAACTGGCGCCGCACCCTGCAGTCCGACCTCGCGGCGCTGCCCGCCGTGCCGGCCGAGCCCGGCCCGGCCATCCTGGAGGGCAGCGGCCGCTACCACGGCACCACCACCGCCGGGAACTGGCTCGACCGGGTGGTCGCCCACGGGCTGGGCACCCGCAGCCTGGTCGAGCTGACCCTGACCGACGCGGGGCTGCTGGCCCGCCGCCCCGGCGCGGCGGACCTGTGGATCCCGGCCGGGGACCTGACCGGTGCGCGCACCGACTCCGGCATCGCCGGCAAGGTCGTGCCCGCCGGCCTGCTGGTGGTCAGCTGGACGCTGCAGGGCCGGGCGCTGGACTCCGGCTTCCGGCTGGACCACCCGGACGAGCACGCCACCTGGGTCCGGGCCCTGGCCGAGGACGGGCCCCGAAGCACCGCACCACGTACGACGAAGACGGAAGGCGTAACACCATGACCGCACCTGCCCCCACCACTACGAGGCAGCCCAGGGCCGCCCGCCGGGAGCGTGTGCCCGCCGTGCTCGTCCTCGAGGACGGCCGGACCTTCCGCGGCCAGGCGTACGGCGCGATCGGCGTCACCTTCGGCGAGGCGGTCTTCAACACCGGCATGTCCGGCTACCAGGAGACCCTCACCGACCCCTCCTACCACCGCCAGGTGGTCGTCATGACGGCCCCGCAGATCGGCAACACCGGCGTCAACGACGAGGACCCGGAGTCGACCCGGATCTGGGTGGCCGGCTACGTGGTGCGCGACCCCTCCCGGATCCCCTCCAACTGGCGCTCGCGGCGCTCGCTGGACGAGGAGCTGAGCACCCAGGGCGTGGTGGGCATCAGCGGGATCGACACCCGCGCGCTCACCCGCCACCTGCGCGAGCGTGGTGCCATGCGGGTCGGCATCTTCTCCGGCCCCGAGCTGGCCGAGCCCGCCGAGCTGCTGGAGCGGGTGCTGCAGGCGCCCGAGATGAAGGGCGCCGACCTGTGCGCCGAGGTCGCCACCACCGAGCCGTACGTGGTGCCGGCGGTGGGCACCAAGCGCTTCACCGTCGCCGCCCTGGACCTCGGCATCAAGGCGATGACCCCGCAGCGGATGGCCGAGCGCGGCATCGAGGTGCACGTGCTGCCCGCCAACTCGAGCGTCGAGGACCTCTACGCGGTCGGCCCCGACGGCGTCTTCTTCTCCAACGGCCCCGGCGACCCGGCCACCGCCGACCACCAGGTCACGGTGCTGCGCGAGGTGCTGGGCCGCGGTACCCCGTTCTTCGGGATCTGCTTCGGCAACCAGATCCTCGGCCGCGCGCTGGGCTTCGGCACCTACAAGCTCAAGTACGGCCACCGCGGGATCAACCAGCCCGTGCAGGACCGCACCACCGGCAAGGTCGAGGTCACCGCGCACAACCACGGCTTCGCCGTCGAGGCGCCGCTGGACCGGGTCTCCGACACCCCGTTCGGCCGCGCCGAGGTCAGCCACGTCTGCCTCAACGACGACGTGGTCGAGGGCCTGCAGTGCCTGGACACGCCCGCCTTCAGCGTGCAGTACCACCCCGAGGCGGCAGCCGGCCCGCACGACGCGGCCTACCTCTTCGATCGCTTTGTCGACCTGATGGCCGCTCACCCGGCCCGCACCACCGCAGGGAGCTGACCGTGCCCAAGCGCACTGACATCAAGTCCGTTCTGGTCATCGGCTCCGGCCCGATCGTGATCGGCCAGGCGGCCGAGTTCGACTACTCCGGCACCCAGGCCTGCCGGGTGCTGCGGTCCGAGGGCCTGCGGGTCATCCTGGTCAACTCCAACCCGGCCACGATCATGACCGACCCGGAGATCGCCGACGCCACCTACGTCGAGCCGATCACCCCGGACTTCGTCGAGAAGATCATCGCCAAGGAGCGCCCCGACGTGCTCCTGCCCACCCTGGGCGGGCAGACCGCGCTGAACACCGCGATCTCGCTGCACGCCAACGGCACGCTGGAGAAGTACGGCGTCGAGCTGATCGGCGCCAACGTCGAGGCGATCAACAAGGGCGAGGACCGCCAGCTCTTCAAGGGCGTCGTCGAGGCGGTCAACGCCAAGATCGGCCACGGCGAGTCGGCCCGCTCGGTGATCTGCCACTCGATGCAGGACGTGCTCGCGGGCGTCGAGACCCTCGGCGGTTACCCGGTCGTGGTCCGGCCCTCCTTCACCATGGGCGGCGCCGGCTCCGGCTTCGCGCACGACGAGGAGGACCTGCGCCGGATCGCCGGCCAGGGCCTGGCGCTCTCGCCGACCACCGAGGTGCTCCTGGAGGAGTCCATCCTCGGCTGGAAGGAGTACGAGCTGGAGCTGATGCGCGACCGCAACGACAACGTCGTGGTCGTCTGCTCCATCGAGAACTTCGACCCGATGGGCGTGCACACCGGCGACTCGATCACCGTGGCCCCGGCGATGACCCTCACCGACCGCGAGTACCAGACACTGCGCGACATCGGCATCGCGATCATCCGCGAGGTCGGCGTCGACACCGGCGGCTGCAACATCCAGTTCGCGATCAACCCGGTCGACGGCCGGATCATCGTCATCGAGATGAACCCGCGCGTCTCGCGCTCCTCGGCGCTGGCCTCCAAGGCCACCGGCTTCCCGATCGCCAAGATCGCCGCCAAGCTGGCCGTCGGCTACACGCTGGACGAGATCCCCAACGACATCACCGAGCAGACCCCGGCCTCCTTCGAGCCGACGCTCGACTACGTGGTGGTCAAGGTCCCGCGCTTCGCCTTCGAGAAGTTCCCCTCCGCCGACGCCACGCTGACCACCACCATGAAGTCGGTGGGCGAGGCGATGGCGATGGGCCGCAACTTCCCCGAGGCGCTCAACAAGGCGCTGCGCTCGCTGGAGAAGAAGGGCTCGCAGTTCTCCTGGGCCGGCCCGATCGGCGACAAGGACGCGCTGCTGACGAAGGCCCAGGTCCCCACCGACGGCCGGATCAACACCGTGATGGAGGCCATCCGGGCCGGCGCCACCCAGGCGGAGGTCTTCGAGGCCACCAAGATCGACCCCTGGTTCGTCGACCAGCTGTACCTGCTCGACGAGATCGCCGCCGAGCTCGGCGAGGCCGAGCGCCTGGACCCGGACCTGCTGCGGCACGCCAAGCGCCACGGCTTCTCCGACCAGCAGATCGGCGAGATCCGCGGCCTGAAGCCCGACGTGGTGCGCGAGGTGCGGCACGCGCTGGGCATCCGCCCGGTCTTCAAGACGGTCGACACCTGCGCGGCCGAGTTCGCCGCCCGGACCCCGTACTTCTACTCGTCCTACGACGAGGAGAGCGAGGTCGCGCCGCGCACCAAGCCCGCGGTGATCATCCTCGGCTCGGGCCCCAACCGGATCGGCCAGGGCATCGAGTTCGACTACTCCTGCGTGCACGCCTCCTTCGCGCTCGCCGAGGCCGGCTACGAGACCGTCATGGTCAACTGCAACCCGGAGACCGTCTCCACCGACTACGACACCTCCGACCGGCTCTACTTCGAGCCGCTCACCCTGGAGGACGTGCTCGAGATCGTGCACGCCGAGACCCAGGCCGGCCCGCTGGCCGGGGTGATCGTCCAGCTCGGCGGCCAGACCCCGCTGGGCCTGGCGCAGGCGCTCAAGGACAACGGCGTGCCGATCGTGGGCACCCAGCCCGAGGCGATCGACCTGGCCGAGGAGCGCGGCGCCTTCGGCCGGGTGCTGCGCGACGCGGGCCTGCCGGCCCCCAAGCACGGCACCGCCTTCTCCTTCGAGGAGGCCAAGGCGATCGCGGACGAGATCGGCTACCCGGTGCTCGCCCGCCCCTCCTACGTGCTCGGCGGACGCGGCATGGAGATCGTCTACGACGAGCCCTCGCTGGCCTCCTACCTGGAGCGGCACGCCGGCCTGATCTCCGAGCACCCGGTGCTCATCGACCGCTTCCTGGACGACGCGGTGGAGATCGACGTCGACGCGCTCTACGACGGCACCGAGCTCTACCTCGGCGGCGTCATGGAGCACATCGAGGAGGCCGGCATCCACTCCGGTGACTCCGCCTGCGCGCTGCCCCCCATCACCCTGGGCGGCTACGACATCAAGCGGCTGCGGACCTCCACCGAGGCCATCGCGCGCGGCGTGGGGGTGCGCGGACTGATCAACATCCAGTTCGCGCTCTCCGGTGACATCCTCTACGTGCTGGAGGCCAACCCGCGCGCCTCGCGCACCGTGCCGTTCACCTCCAAGGCCACCGCCGTGCCGCTGGCCAAGGCCGCCGCCCGGATCTCGCTGGGCGCGACCATCGCCGAACTGCGCACCGAGGGCCTGCTGCCGAGCGAGGGCGACGGCGGCACGCTGCCGGCCGACTGCCCGATCTCGGTCAAGGAGGCCGTGATGCCGTGGAGCCGCTTCCGCGACATCCACGGGCGCGGCGTGGACACCGTGCTCGGTCCGGAGATGCGCTCGACCGGCGAGGTCATGGGCATCGACACCGTCTTCGGCACCTCCTACGCCAAGGCGCAGGCCGGCGCGTACGGCGCGCTGCCGACCAAGGGCAAGGTCTTCGTCTCGGTGGCCAACCGCGACAAGCGCAACCTGGTCTTCCCGGCCCGCGCGCTGGTCGAGCTCGGCTTCGAGGTGCTCGCCACCGCCGGCACCGCCGAGGTGCTGCAGCGCGGCGGCATCCCGTCCACGCTGGTGCGCAAGCACAGCGAGGGCGAGGGCCCCAACGGCGAGCGGACCATCGTGCAGCTGATCCACGACGGCGAGGTCGACCTGATCATCAACACCCCCTACGGCACCGGCGGCCGCCTGGACGGCTACGAGATCCGCACCGCGGCCGTCTCGCGCGGGGTGCCCTGCCTGACCACCGTGCAGGCGATGGGCGCCGCGGTCCAGGGCATCGACGCGCTGGCGCGCGGCGACGTCGGGGTGATGTCGCTGCAGGAGCACGCGGCGCTGATCAACTCCGCCCGCCCGTAGCACGATCCTTAGGTGGGGGGCACCCGTCGGTGCCCCCCACTCCCATGTGAGGAAGGCGCTCCGCGCGTGTACAAGCTGCTCTTCAACCTGCTCTTCCGCAAGATGGACCCCGAGAAGGCGCACCACCTGGCCTTCTTCTGGATCCGGCTGGCCGCCTCGGTCCCCGGACTGCGGCAGCTGGTCACGCTGGTGCTCGCGCCGCGCGACCCGGCGCTGCGCACCACCGCGCTCGGCCTGGACCTGCCCGGCCCCTTCGGCCTGGGCGCCGGCTTCGACAAGAACGCGGTGGGCATCGACGGCCTGGCGATGCTCGGCTTCGACTACGTCGAGATCGGCACCGTCACCGGTGAGCCGCAGCCCGGCAACCCGACCCCGCGGCTCTTCCGGCTGGTGGAGGACCGGGCGCTGATCAACCGGATGGGCTTCAACAACCAGGGCTCGGCGCGGATCGCGGACCGGCTGGCGACCCGGCCGCGCACCTCGCTGACGCCGGTGGTGGGCGTCAACATCGGCAAGACCAAGGTGGTCGAGGAGGCCGACGCGGTCGCCGACTACGTCAAGAGCACCGAGCGCCTGGCGAAGCACGCCGACTACCTGGTGGTCAACGTCTCCTCGCCGAACACCCCGGGGCTGCGCAACCTGCAGGCCGTCTCGCACCTGCGCCCGCTGCTCGGCGCGGTGCGCGAGGCCGCCGACCGCAGCACCGCGCACCACGTGCCGCTGCTGGTCAAGATCGCGCCGGACCTGGCCGACGAGGACGTGGACGCGGTCGCCGACCTGGCCCTGGAGCTGGGCCTGGACGGCATCATCGCCACCAACACCACGATCGGGCGCGGCGGACTGCGCGCGCCCGCCGCCCAGGTCGAGGCGATCGGGATGGGCGGGCTCTCCGGGGCTCCGCTGGCCGAGCGCTCGCTGGAGGTGCTGCGGCGGCTGCGCGGGCGCACCGCCGGGCGCCTGGTGCTGGTCTCCGTCGGCGGGATCGAGACGGCCGAGGACGCCTGGCAGCGGATCCTGGCCGGCGCCGACCTGGTGCAGGGCTACAGCGCCTTCATCTACCAGGGGCCCTTCTGGATGCGCCGGGTGCACAAGGGCCTGAGCGCGCGGCTGCGGCGCAGCGGGTACCGCACGATCGGCGAGGCGGTCGGGACGGGCGTGCGGGGCTGAGGTGGTTCGCCCCGATGACTGACGGTCTGTCATATCACGGGGTGATGTGACAGCCGCCGGGCGGATTTGGCAGAGTTCGATGGCCAACCAGTCCGGCCCGGCCGCAGGCGGCACTCCGGCGGCTGGTGGCAGTCCGGTGAACGTGGCAGTCCGGTCGGAACCCCGCCGGCCCGGTCGAAAGGTGCCCCCGCATGGCGAACCCCCTGCAGCTGCGGGCCGAGGTGCTCGCGAACCATCCCGAAGGCGCGTACCACCGCCTGGTCCTGCACGCGCCCGGCGTGGCGGGGCGGGTCCGTCCCGGCCACTTCGCGACGCTCGCGGTGGGCGGGGCGAGCTCCTCGCTGCTGCTGCGCCGGGCCTTCTCGATCCTGAGCGCCGACCCGGCGACGGAGACCGTCGACCTGGTGGTGGCCGCCCGCGGCGAGGGCACCGGCGAGCTGGCCGCGGGCCGGCCCGGCGACCGGCTGGACCTGATCGCACCGCTCGGCACGCCGTTCCCGCTGCCCGACACCCCGGTCAGTGCGCTGTTGGTGGCCGGCGGCTACGGCAGTGCGCCGCTCTTCGCGCTGGGCGCCGAGATCCGGCGGCGCGGCGGGCAGGTCGGCTTCATCCTCGGCGCGGCGAGCGCGGACCGGCTGTACGGCGCGGACCGGGCCCGCGCCCTGACCCAGGACGTGCTGGTGCTCACCGAGGACGGCTCGCTCGGCATGACCGGGCGGGTCACCGATCCGCTGGCGCAGGCGATCGGGGCGATCGACGCCACGGTGGTCTACGCCTGCGGGCCGATGGCGATGCTGGCCGCGGTCAGCGGGATCGCGGGCGGGCTCGGGGTGCGCTGCCACACCGCGGTGGAGGAGGCGATGGCCTGTGGGGTGGGGATCTGCATGACCTGCGTCCTGCCGGTGGTCGGCGAGGACGGGCGGAGCCGGTTCGTCCGCTCCTGTACGGACGGACCGGTCTTCGACGGCGCGCGGGTGCGCTGGGCGGACATCGGGACCGTGCCGGCCGATCTGGAGGGTGCTGCCGCGATGGGAGGGGACCGATGATGCCGCAGGTTCCGCCGATTCCGCCGATGCCTCAGGTGCCGCCGCCGGTGCCTGCGCCGGTGTCGGGGTCGGGGGCGGTGTCCGGGCCGGTTCCGGTGCCTGGGCCGGTTCCGGTGCCGTCGGGGAGGGCCGGGGTGGCGCTCGCGCCCATCGGGGCACTGGACGTCGACCTGAGCGCGCCGTTGGGCTCGCTGACGATGCCGAACCCGCTGAGCACCGCCTCGGGCTGCGCGGGCTACGGGCGGGAGCTGGCCCGCTTCGTCCCGCTGGACGCGCTGGGGACGGTCACCACCAAGACGATCATGCCCTACCCGCGGTCGGGTCGGGCCACCCCGCGGATGGCCGAGACGCCCTCCGGGATGCTCAACGCCATCGGACTGCAGGGCTCGGGCATCGACGCCTTCGTCGAGCGCGAGCTGCCCTGGCTCGCGGAGCGCGGGGCCCGGGTGCTGGTCTCGATCGCGGGGGAGCGGCTGGAGGAGTTCACCGAGACCGTCGAGCGGCTGAACGGGCAGCCGGGGGTGGTCGGGATCGAGGTCAACATCTCCTGCCCGAACGTCGCCGACCGCGGCCTGGTCTTCGCCTGCAACCCGGCCACCTCGTACGACGTGGTGCGCGCGGTGCGCAGGGTCACCGATCCGGAGCTGCCGGTCTACGCCAAGCTCTCCCCGGATGTGACCTCGATCACCGAGATCGCGGCGGCCTGCGTGCAGGCGGGCGCCGACGGGCTCTCCATGATCAACACCTCGCTGGGCATGGCGATCGACCTGGACACCCTGCGGCCGACGCTGGCCGGGGTGACCGGCGGGCTCTCGGGGCCGGCGATCCGGCCGATCGCGGTGCGCTGCGTGTACCAGGTGCACGCGGCGATGCTGGCCGGGCGGATCCCGCAGGTGCCGATCCTGGGCATGGGCGGGATCCGCACCGGGCGCGACGCGCTGGAGTTCACGCTGGCCGGTGCGAGCGGGGTGGCGGTCGGCACGGCGCTCTTCAACGACCCGGCGGCGCCGCTGCGCATCCTGGACGAGCTGCGGGCGCTGCTGGCGGCGCGGGGGTTCGCCCGGTACGTGGACGCGGTGGGGGTCGCTCATCGTGGTGACGGATGACAGATTTCAGAATCTGTCATCCGTCAGCTGTTCGCTGCTTTTCATCGATCCACCCCTGACATCCGAAATCTGAAATCCGTCGCCCGTCATCGGCGATCCGTCATCGGCAACCCGTCATCCGGGATCTGTCATCGGCTCCCCGTCATCGGCACCCTGTCGTCGGCTATCTGAAAGGCCCTCATGACCCTCGCTCCCTTCGGTACCCGCCTGCGCCACGCGATGGACACCCGCGGCCAGCTCTGCGTGGGCATCGACCCGCACGCCTCCCTGCTCTCCGCCTGGGGCCTGGGTGACGACCTGGCCGGGCTGGAGACCTTCAGTCGCACGGTGGTCGAGGCGCTGGCCGACCGGGTGGCCGTGCTCAAGCCGCAGGCCGCCTTCTTCGAGCGCTTCGGCAGCAAGGGCGTCGCCGTCCTGGAGCGCACCGTCGCCGACGCCCGCGCGGCCGGCGCGCTGGTCCTGATGGACGCCAAGCGCGGCGACATCGGCTCCACCATGGCCGCCTACGCCGAGGCCTTCCTCTCCCCGGGCAGCCCGCTCTTCTCGGACGCCGTCACCGTCAGCCCCTACCTCGGCTTCGGCTCGCTGCAGCCGGCCCTCGACCTGGCCCGGGCGAACGGCGCCGGCGTCTTCGCCCTGGCGCTGACCTCCAACCCCGAGGGCTTCGAGGTCCAGCGGGCGACCGGTCCCGACGGGGTGAGCGTGGCCCAGCAGGTGCTGCGCCGGCTGGCGGCCGAGAACGCGGGCGCCGAGCCGCTCGGCTCCTTCGGCGCGGTGGTCGGTGCCACGCTGGCCGACGCGGGCGTGGAGCTGGCGATCAACGGGCCGCTGCTGGCCCCCGGGATCGGTGCGCAGGGGGCCACCATGGCCGACCTGCCGCGGGTCTTCGGCGGCGCGGTGCGCGACGTGGTCCCGAGCGTGAGCCGTGACGTGCTGCGGCACGGTCCCTCGGTCGAGGCGCTGCGCGAGGCCGCACAGCGCTTCGTCGACGATGTGAGGGCTGTCACACTCGCTTGACGAACAGGGCCCAAACCGGGCCGTTTTCTCCCGAAAAGTCCTGGCCTACCTGTGCTGACCAGGACTTTTCGGCTTCTTTTCCTGACGTGGGCGCGCAATCCGGGTAGTGTCCGGCGGTAGGTGCCCCAGACGGCCCGATTCCCGTTGCTCTCGCAGGTCAGAGCGGCTGGATCGGGCTGTGGTCACAGCCCCGACGGCTGCGGCAGGCGCCTGGTACGACCAATGTCCTAGCACTTCATTTCCTTCCAGACCCTGAGGTGAACGGCGTGGCTCTTCCGCCCCTTACCCCTGAACAGCGCTCCGCCGCGCTGGCCAAGGCCGCCGAGGCTCGCCGGGAGCGCGCCGAGGTGAAGAACCGGCTCAAGCACTCCGGCGCCTCGCTGCACGAGGTGATCAAGGCCGGCAAGGCTGAGAACGATGTCATCGGCAAGATGAAGGTCTCCGCGCTGCTGGAGAGCCTTCCCGGAGTCGGCAAGGTCCGTGCCAAGCAGATCATGGAGCGCCTCGGCATCAGTGAGAGCCGTCGTGTCCGTGGCCTCGGTACGAACCAGATCGCCTCGCTGGAGCGCGAGTTCGGCAGCACTCCGTCCTGAAGTGCCCTTCCGGGTGCCCAGGTGGTCCCGGGTCCGTCCAGGATCCGGGATAATCGGTGCATGAGTGAACGTCCGCGGCTGACCGTGCTCTCCGGCCCTTCGGGGGTCGGCAAGAGCACGGTCGTCGCTCATATGAGGCAGCAGCACCCCGAGGTCTGGCTCTCGGTGTCGGCGACAACCCGGCACCCGAGGCCCGGCGAGAAGGACGGGGTCCACTACCACTTCGTCGACAACGACGAGTTCGAGAAGCTGATCGCCAACGGCGAGCTGCTCGAGTCGGCCGTCTTCGCCGGCAACCGGTACGGCACGCCGCGTGCGGCCGTCCAGGAGAAGCTGGAACGCGGCGAGCCCGTGCTCCTGGAGATCGACTTGCAGGGCGCCCGCCAAGTGCGCGAGTCGATGCCCGAGGCCCAGCTGGTCTTCCTGGCCCCGCCGAGCTGGGACGAGCTGGTGCGCCGGCTCACCGGGCGCGGTACCGAGGCGCAGGACGTGATCGACCAGCGGCTGGCCGCCGCGAGGGTCGAACTGGCCGCGGAGCCCGAATTCGACACCACGCTGGTGAACACCTCGGTCGAGCAGGTCGCGGCCGAGCTGCTAGCCTTGCTCGGTGTAGCCTGATCGGATTGTTTCGATCCGACCGATCGAGGATCACCCGATCCACGGTCCGAGGATCCGAACGTGCGATCCGGATTTCTGTTTTTCTACCTTTTCGGAAGGTTCTAGCGTGTCCTCTTCTATGACCGCGCCCGAGGGCATCATCAACCCGCCGATCGACGAGCTGCTCGAGGCCACGGACTCGAAGTACAGCCTGGTCATCTACGCCGCCAAGCGCGCGCGTCAGATCAACGCCTACTACTCGCAGCTCGGCGAGGGTCTCCTGGAGTACGTCGGCCCGCTGGTCGACACCCACGTGCACGAGAAGCCGCTGTCGATCGCGCTGCGCGAGATCAACGCCGGCATGCTCACCGCCGAGGCCGTCGACGCCGCGTGATGTCGTCGCAGTCGTAGCCGTACGTCAGTACGTCGCCGTGCCGAAGGGCCCGCCGGATCGAGTGATCCGGCGGGCCCTTCGGCATGCCCGGGCCCGCGGCGGCTGTGGCCCGCGCCACGGTGCGCCCGCGATCTGACCGGCCGTAAGGTGAGCGGGTGAGCGCGTCAAGGAGTGAGAGCAGCCCCATGCACCAGCCCCGTGTGGTCCTCGGAGTCAGCGGTGGGATCGCCGCCTACAAGGCGTGCGAGCTGCTGCGCCGCTTCAGTGAGTCCGGGCACCAGGTCACCGTGGTGCCCACCGCGGCGGCGCTGCACTTCGTCGGCGAGGCGACCTGGGCCGCGCTCTCGGGGCGGCCGGCCGCCACCGAGACCTGGGAGCGGGTGCACGAGGTCCCGCACGTGCGGATCGGGCAGCAGGCCGACCTGGTGGTGGTCGCCCCCGCCACCGCCGACCTGCTCGCCAAGGCCGCCCACGGCCTGGCCGACGACCTGCTGACGAACACGCTGCTGACCGCCCGCTGTCCGGTGGTCTTCGCCCCCGCGATGCACACCGAGATGTGGGAGCACCCGGCCACCCAGGAGAACGTCGCCACCCTGCGGCGGCGCGGCGCGATCGTGCTGGAGCCCGCCGAGGGCCGGCTCACCGGCGCGGACACCGGCAAGGGCCGGCTGCCCGACCCGGAGGCGATCTTCGCGGCCTGCGTGCGGGTGCTGGCCCGGGCCGGCCGCCCGGCCGACCTGGCGGACCGCCGGGTGGTGGTCTCGGCCGGCGGTACCCGTGAGCCGCTGGACCCGGTGCGCTTCCTGGGCAACCGCTCCTCCGGCAAGCAGGGCTACGCGCTGGCCGCCACCGCCGCGGCGCGCGGGGCGCGGGTGACGCTGCTGTCGGCCAACGTCGAGCTGCCGGTCCCGGCCGGGGTCGAGGTGATCAGGGTCTCCACCGCGCTGGAGCTGCGCGAGGCCGCGGTGAAGGCGGCCGGCGAGGCGGACGTGGTGGTGATGGCGGCCGCGGTGGCCGACTTCCGGCCCGCGCACTACGCGAGCGGCAAGATCAAGAAGGTGGAGGGCGTCGAGCCCGCCGCCGTGGAGCTGGTCCGCAACCCGGACATCCTGGCCGAGCTCTCCGCCCGGCGGGCCCGTCCGGGGCAGCTGGTGGTGGGCTTCGCGGCGGAGACCGACGACGTGCTGGCCAACGGCCGGGCCAAGCTGGCCCGCAAGGGCTGCGACCTGCTGGTGGTCAACGAGGTCGGCG
>NZ_BAAALF010000182.1:0-16771 GCF_039528135.1 Kitasatospora nipponensis
GCGCCGGCGCCCGCCTCCAGGGCCCGGGCCACCCGCTCGCGCTCGCCGCCGCCCGGCGCCGGCTCGCCCGCCCGCCCGGCCCGCCCCGGCCGCTGCTGCCCCGGCTCCGTCCCCTGCCCCCGCCCGAGCTCCGGCTCGTCCTCGCCCAGCCGGCCCAGCAGGTCGGCCGCCCAGATGCGGAAGAGCTCGCGGCGGCGCACGGACCGGGCCGCCACCACCCCCGCCGCCGCACTCGGCGCCCGGCCGACGGCCGCGCAGATCTCCTGCTCCAGCGCGGCCCGCCCGCGCGGGCGCAGGCCCTGCGGGTCGCCGAGCATCGCCACCGCCTCGGGGGCCCGCAGCAGCAGGTCGGGGGCCAGCCGTCCGGCCGACAGGATCCGGGCCAGCTGCTCGGCCGCCGCGCTCTCGTCGCGCAGCAGCCGCAGGTACCAGGGTGTGCGGCCCAGCGCGTCGGAGACCTGCCGGAAGCCCAGCAGCCCGGCGTCCGGGTCGGCGGAGTCGGCGAACCAGGCCAGCAGCACCGGCAGCAGGGTGCGCTGGATGGCCGCCTTGCGGCTCACCCCGGAGGCCAGCGCCATCAGGTGGCGCAGCGCGGCCGGCGGATCGGCGAAACCGAGCGCCTGCAGCCGTTCCTCGGCGGCCTGCGGGCTCATCGCGGGCGTCCCCGGGGTCAGTGCCTCGCCACCGGACAGTCCCGCCACCGCGGTGAGCAGCGGCCGGTAGAAGAGCTTCTCGTGCAGCCGCCGCACCTCGCGGGCGTGGCGCTTCCACTCCCGCTGCAGGGCCGCCACCGGGTCCGCCCGGGTGTCGTCGTTGATCATCGGTGCCAGCGAGCGGGCCAGCCGCCGCAGGTCGGTCGGGTCGGTGGGCACCAGGTGGGTGCGGCGCAGCCGGTGCAGCTGGATCCGGTGCTCCATCGCGCGCAGGAACCGGTAGGCGGTGTCCAGCGAGGCGGCGTCGGCCCGCCCGACGTAACCGCCCGCCGAGAGGGCCTCCAGGGCCTCCAGCGTGTTGCCGCTGCGCAGCGCCGGGTCGGTGCGCCCGTGCACCAACTGGAGCAGCTGCACCGAGAACTCCACGTCGCGCAGGCCGCCGGGGCCCAGCTTGAGCTGGCGGTCCAGCTCGGTGGCCGGGATCGCCTCGATCACCCGTCGGCGCATCTGCTGCACGTCGGCGACGAAGTTCTCCCGCTCGGCGACCTGCCAGACCATCGGCTCCAGCGCCGCCACGTACGCGGCGCCCAGCTCGGCGTCCCCCGCCACCGGGCGGGCCTTGAGCAGCGCCTGGAACTCCCAGGTCTTGGCCCACCGCTGGTAGTAGGCCAGATGGCTGGCCAGGGTGCGCACCAGCGGCCCGTTGCGGCCCTCGGGCCGCAGGTTGGCGTCCACCGGCCAGATGGTGCCCTCACCGGTGGTGTCCGAGCAGAGCCGCATCATCCGGGCGGCCAGCCGGGTGGCGGCCTGCAGCGCGTGGTGCTCGTCCACGCCCTCGCGGGCCTCCGCCACGAAGATGACGTCCACGTCGGAGACGTAGTTCAGCTCCCGACCGCCGCACTTGCCCATCCCGATCACCGCCAGCCGGCAGGCCTCGGCGGCCTGCGGGTCCTGCTCGGCGGCGATCGCCAGCGCGGTGCGCAGCGTGGCGCCGGCCAGGTCGGCCAGCTCCGCGGAGCTCTGCACCAGGTCGGTGGTGGCACTCAGGTCGCGGGCGGCGATGGTCAGCAGGCAGCGCCGGTAGCCGATCCGCAGCGCGTCGGCCGCCGACCCCTGGGCGGCGTGCACCCGCTGCTCCAGCTCGCGGCGGAACTCCTGCTCGCCGGGGTGGATGTCGCGCACCTCGAAGGTGACCAGCGCGTGCCAGTCGCGCGGGTGCGACGCCAGGTGGTCGCCGAGCGCGGCGGAGGCGCCGAGCACCCCGAGCAGTCGGTCGCGCAGCGGCTTGGAGGTGGTCAGGGTGTCGCGCAGGGTGTGCCGCTCGGTCTCGTCCAGCGCCTCCAGCAGGCGGGCCAGCCCCAGCAGCGCCAGGTCCGGGTCGGCGCTGGCGCCGAGCGCGTCGAGCAGGATCGGATCGTCGGCCAGGCCGTGCAGCGCGGGCGCGGCGAGCCGGCGCACCGCCGCCTCCGGATCGGTGAAGCCCCGGCGCACCAGCCGGTTCTCCGGCCTGCTGACGCGGCTGCCGGCGGCGGTCATCGAGCCTCCTCCTGCGACCTCCGCGCGGTTCGCGGACGCCTGTTCGTAGCCTACGTGTTCGCTCGGTGACGGATCGTGCGACGAACCGCTGAACAGACTGTGCCCCGCCCGACGGCCCTTCTCCCCTCCCGCCCCGCGACCCCCCGCACACCTCACCCCGCGGGGCGGCCCCCGGACGGCCCAGGGCGGGTGAACCGGCCCCGGGACAGCGGGGAGGATCCGCTGCGCCCGGGCGTTCACCCGCCCTGGTCGGTGCCCTGACGTGCCGCTACAGGACCTGGAGGTTCTTGCGGAGCTCGAAGGGGGTGACCTCGGAGCGGTACTCCTCCCACTCCTGGCGCTTGTTGCGCAGGAAGAAGTCGAAGACGTGCTCGCCCAGGGTCTCGGCGACCAGTTCGCTGCGCTGCATCAGGTCGATGGCCTCGCCCAGGTTCTGCGGCATCGGCTGGATGCCCATGGCGCGGCGCTCGGCGTCGGACAGCGCCCAGACGTCGTCGTCGGCGCCGGGCGGGAGCTCGTAGCCCTCCTCGATGCCCTTGAGGCCGGCGGCCAGGGTGACCGCGTAGGCGAGGTAGGGGTTGCAGCCGGTGTCCAGGGAGCGGACCTCGACGCGGGTGGAGCCCTGCTTGCCGGGCTTGTACATCGGGACCCGGATCAGCGCGGACCGGTTGTTGTGGCCCCAGCAGATGTACGAGGGGGCCTCGCCGCCGGCGCCGGCGGTGCGCTGGGAACCGCCCCAGATGCGCTTGTAGGAGTTGACCCACTGGTTGGTGACCGCGGCGGTCTCGGCGGCGTGCCGCAGCAGGCCGGCGATGAAGGAGCGGCCGACCTTGGAGAGCTGGAACTCGGCGCCGGACTCGTGGAAGGCGTTGCGGTCGCCCTCGAAGAGCGAGAGGTGGGTGTGCATGCCCGAACCGGGGTGCTCTGAGAAGGGCTTGGGCATGAAGCTGGCGTGCACGCCCTGCTCCAGCGCGACCTCCTTCATGACCAGGCGGAAGGTCATGATGTTGTCCGCGGTGGAGAGCGCGTCGGCGTAGCGCAGGTCGATCTCCTGCTGGCCGGGGGCGCCCTCGTGGTGCGAGAACTCGACCGAGATGCCCATCGACTCCAGCATGGTGATCGCCTGGCGGCGGAAGTCGTGGCCCACCCCGCGCGGGGTGTGGTCGAAGTAGCCGGACTGGTCGGCGGGGATGGGGGCGGTGCCGTCGCCCGGGAGGTTCTTGAGCAGGAAGAACTCGATCTCCGGGTGCGTGTAGAAGGTGAACCCCAGAGCGGAGGCCTTCTCCAGCGTGCGCTTGAGGACGAAGCGCGGGTCGGCGTACGAGGGCGAGCCGTCGGGCATCAGGATGTCGCAGAACATCCGCGCCGTGCCGGGGGTCTCCGAGCGCCAGGGCAGTATCTGGAAGGTCGTCGGGTCCGGCTTGGCGATCATGTCCGACTCGTAGACCCGGGCGAAGCCCTCGATCGCCGAACCGTCGAAACCGATGCCCTCCTCGAAGGCCTGCTCCAGTTCCGCCGGGGCCACGGCCACCGACTTGAGGAACCCGAGCACGTCGGTGAACCACAGCCGGACGAACCGGATGTCACGCTCTTCGAGCGTACGAAGCACGAACTCCTGCTGCTTGCCCATGGGGACAGTCTCACCTCTGCTCTTTACGTTCGTGTTACGCAAACGGGCCGCTCGCGGACACCCTGGGGAGGACAGACGCGCGACTGGTCCCATCATCGCGGATCCGCCGCCCCTCGGGGCAGCCAGGGCGGCCGGAACGGGAGGGGAACGCGGCGCGAACGGCCCGCGCGGGCGCAGGAGGCCACCCCCCGACCCCCCATAACGTCAGTTAGACGATTAGACTGGCGTCATGCCCAGTCTCCGCCTGGCCATGAGCCAGTTCGACCCGTCCGTCGGCGACATCGCGCACAACAGCGAGCAGGTGGTGCGCTGGACCGGGCGCGCCGTCGAGCGCGGTGCGCGACTGGTCGCCTTCCCCGAGATGGCGCTGACCGGGTACCCGGTCGAGGACCTCGCGCTGCGCACCTCGTTCGTCGAGGCCTCACGGGCCGCGCTGCCGGAGCTCGCCGAGCGGCTGGCCGCCGAGGGGCTCGGGGAGGTGCCGGTGGTGCTGGGGTACCTCGGGCGCTCGCAGCACGCCTCGGCGAAGCTCGGCCGGCCCGCCGGGTCGCCGCAGAACTGCGCGGCGGTGCTGCACCGCGGGCGGGTGGTCACCCGCTTCGCCAAGCACCACCTGCCCAACTACGGCGTCTTCGACGAGTTCCGCCACTTCGTGCCGGGCGACCAGCTGGTCGTGGTGCGCCTGGACGGCGTGGACGTGGCGCTGGCCATCTGCGAGGACATCTGGCAGGACGGCGGACGGGTGAGCGCGGCCCGCGAGATCGAGGCCGGCCTGCTGCTGGTGATCAACGGCTCGCCGTACGAGCGCGACAAGGACGACCAGCGGCTCGACCTGGTCCGGCGCCGGGCCGCCGAGGCCGGCTGCACGCTCGCGTACCTGAACATGGTCGGCGCGCAGGACGAGCTGGTCTTCGACGGCGACTCGCTGGTGGTGGACGCGGCCGGCCGGGTGCTGGCGCGCGCGCCGCAGTTCGAGGAGAGCCTGGTCGTGCTCGACCTGGAGCTGCCGGCCGCCAGCAGCGACCACACCGACGGGCTGCTGCTCAGCGACGGGCTGCACCTGGTCCGCGCCGAGCTGGGCGGCACGGAGGTCGAGCCGCCGGCCGAGCCGCTGACGTCCCCGATCGCGCCGCGGCTGGCGGACGAGGCGGAGGTGTACGCGGCCCTGGTCTGCGGCACCCGGGCCTACGTGCGCAAGAACGGCTTCACGTCGGTGCTGATCGGCCTCTCCGGCGGGATCGACTCGGCGCTGGTGGCGGCCGTCGCGGTGGACGCGATCGGAGCCGAGAACGTGCACGGCGTCTCGATGCCCAGCCGCTACTCCTCCCAGCACTCGCGCGACGACGCCGCCGAAATGGCCCGCCGCACCGGGCTGCACCTGCGCACGGTGCCGATCGCGCCGATGTTCGACGCGTACATGGACGCGCTGGGCCTGACCGGGCTGGCCGAGGAGAACCTGCAGTCCCGGCTGCGCGGCACGCTGCTGATGGCGATCTCCAACCAGGAGGGCCACCTGGTGCTGGCCCCCGGCAACAAGAGCGAGCTGGCGGTCGGTTACTCGACGCTGTACGGCGACTCGGTGGGCGCCTACGGGCCGATCAAGGACGTCTACAAGTCGCTGGTCTTCCGGCTCGCCCGCTGGCGCAACGAGGCGGCCGCCGAGCTGGGCCAGACCCCGCCGATCCCGGAGAACACCATCCTCAAGCCGCCGAGCGCCGAGCTGCGCCCGGGCCAGGTGGACGCCGACTCGCTGCCCGACTACGACCTGCTGGACGCGGTCCTGGCCGCCTACATCGAGGGCGACCAGGGCCGCGACACCATCGTGGCGCGGGGCTTCGAGGCGGCGGTGGTGGACCGGGTGGTGCGGCTGGTGGACACCGCCGAGTACAAGCGGCGCCAGTACCCGCCGGGTCCCAAGGTCTCGCCCAAGAACTTCGGGCGCGACCGCCGGCTGCCCATCACCAACGGCTGGCGCCGCGGCTAGGGCGCGCCTTCGACGTTGCGCCGTCAGCGGTTGTAGCGGAAGCCGGCGGCGATCGCCCGGTGGTCGCTGCCGTCGGCCGCCAGCACCCAGGAGTCGGTGGGCTTCAGCCCGCGGCTCATGATCTGGTCGATCCGCGCCATCGGGAAGTCGGCCGGCCAGCTGAAGCCGAAGCCGGAGCCGGCCGTGCCCTGGGCCGAGCGCAGCTGCGAGGTGACGGGGGCCAGGCTGCGGTCGTTCATGGTGCCGTTCAGGTCGCCCAGCAGCAGCACCTTCCGCAGCGGCTCGGCCTGCACGGCGTCGCCCAGCGCCTGGGCGCTGACGTCGCGCTGACCCGCTGTGAAGCCGCTGTCGAACTTGACCCGGACGGAGGGCAGGTGCGCCACGTACACCGCCAGCGGGCCCTGCGGGGTGGTCACCTGGCTGCGGAAGGCCCGGGTCCAGCCGATCCTGATGTCCACCACCCGGGTGTCGCTGATCGGGTACTTCGACCAGAGCCCGACCGTGCCCTCCACCACGTGGTAGGGGTAGGCGGCCGCCAGCCCGGCGGTGTAGAGCGGCAGCGCGCTGCCGGTCAGCTCCTCCAGGGCGACGATCTGCGCGCCGGAGCCGGCCACCAGCCGGGCGGTCGCGGCCGGGTCGGTGTTGGCGGCGGCGACGTTGTGCGTCAGCACCGTGAAGTCGCCCTTGCCGCTGCTCTTGTCACCCAGCAGCCCGCCGAAGAGGTTCACCCAGACCACCACCGGCAGCAGCAGCGCCACCAGCGCGGTGGCCGAGCGGCGCAGCAGCGCGGCCACCAGCAGCAGCGGGACCGCCAGGCCCAGCCAGGGCAGGAAGGTCTCCAGCAGGCTGCCGACGTTGCCGTAGTCGTTGGGGACCTGCCGGTGCAGCGCCAGCAGCAGGGCGGTGAGCACGGCCAGCGCGGCGCTCACCCAGCCGCGCCGCCAGGGGCCGCTGCCCCGGTGGTCGCGCCCCCACCGCTCCCGGGCCCGCTCGAGCAGCCGGCGCCGCGCGGTCGGCGGGACGGTGGAGACCGGCGCAACCCCGGCGACCGGCGGGACCTCGGCAGTCGGCCGGACCTCGGGAGCCGGCGGGACCTCGGGGGCCGGCGGCTCGCCGTCCGCCGGTGCCCATGGCGCGTCGGCCTGCGTCATACGGTGACCCCCTGCCGGTCGTGGTGCCTCTGGTCCTGCCACGTCGGAATTCGACCGCAATGGACGGATTCGCGACTCAGCCTATGACGGGACAGACGCAACTTCGCTCACGCAGGGTTCCGGCGTCAGGCCGTCGGCTGGGCGCCCACCGTGTGAGAGACACCACGCGCGGGCGCGGCGCCGCCCGCCGGCACCGCCCCCGCCGGCCCGGGGCCGCCCAGGCCCTCCAGCAGGCGGTCGACGATGGTGACGGGCAGCATCGGGTCGTCCAGCGGACTGTCGTCCCAGAGCACGCTGCGCAGCAGCATGGGGGCCGCGAACATCTCGCCCAGCAGCTCCGGGTCGATGTCGCCGCGGAACTCGCCGCTGGCGATGCCCCGCTCGACCACCATGCCGATGACCCGGCGACGGCGGTTGATCACCCGTTCGTAGTAGACCTCGCGCAGCGCGGGCAGTGACTGCATCTGGCTGAAGGCGATCCGCAGCAGCCACCGGGAGCGCTTGGCCAGGCCGCGCCGGCGCATGTACTCGACGATCTGCACCATGTCCTCGCGGGCGCTGGCGCCGGTGAGCTGCGGCTCGGGGTCGTCCAGCCGCTCCAGCACGTCGACCAGCAGCGCGTCCTTGTTGGGCCAGCGCCGGTAGATGGTCGCCTTGCCCACCCCGGCGGCCTGCGCGATGCCCTCGATGGTCAGCTCCGCCAGGCTCGCCCCGTCCGTCATCAACTGCTCGACGGCGGCGTAGATCCCCCCCCCCCCCCCCCCGGCCCGCCCCCCCCCCCCCCCCGGCCCCGCACAGAGCGGCGCCGCGGCGGGGGCGGTGGGTGAGGGCTGGTGCTTGGTGTCCACAGGCCCATTCTCCATCGCGGGGCTCAGGACTCGGTGGACCGGACGGCCCGCAGCGGTCCGCCGGCCGCGGCGGGCCGGGCGTCCTCGGCCTGCGCACCGGCCAGCGGGGCACCGGCCCCGCGCGCGTCGGCGCCGCGCGCCCCCTGGGCCACGGGCGCGCCGGGACCGCCGGGGGCACCCGGTGCGGCCACCGCCTTGGCGGGCAGGAAGAACCAGGCCATCAGCGCGCCGAGCAGGGTCACGCCCGCCGACAGGCCCGCCACCACGTGCATGGCGTGGATGAAGGAGTCGAAGGCGGGCTGCACCAGCGCCGCGCCCTTCGCGCCCTGCTGGCCGGCCAGCGTGAGGGTGGCCTCCAGCGACTCGCCGGCCTTGTCGCGCACGGCGGGCGGCAGCTTGTCGGAGATCCCGTCGCGGTAGACGGTGGAGAGCACCGCGCCGAGCACCGCGATCCCCAGCGAGCCGCCGACCTGGCGGAAGGTGTTGTTGATCGCGGAGCCGGCGCCGGCCTTCTCGCGCGGCAGCGAGCCCATGATCGAGACGGTCACCGGCGGCATCACGTGCGCCATGCCGGCGCCCATCACGAACCCGATCACCTCCAGCACCCAGATCGGCGTGGTCTGGTCGAGCAGCAGGTAGCCGAGGAAGCCGACCACGATCAGCGCCATGCCGCCCGCGCAGGTGGCCCGCACGCCGAACCGGTCGACCACCAGGCGGGCCCGCGGCGCGAAGAGCATCTGCGCCACGGCCAGCGGCAGCATCAGCGCGCCGGAGGTCAGCGCGCTGTAGCCGCGCACGCCCTGGGTGTAGAAGACGCCGAAGAACGAGACGCCCATCAGCGCGAAGAAGACCAGCCCGATGACCGTCACCGAGGTGGAGAAGACCCGGTTGCGGAACCAGCTGACGTCCAGCGCCGGGTGGCTGATCCGCTTCTCGTAGAGGACGAAGGCGGTCAGCGCGAGCACGCCCACCAGCACCGGAACCCAGGCGCCCGGCGCGGTGAAGTCGGCCAGCTCGCCGCCCTTGATGATGCCGTAGATCAGCGCCACCAGGCCGATGATCGACAGCAGCACGCCGACCGGGTCGAGCTTGCCGGGCTTGGGGTCCTTGGAGTCCGGGACCAGCAGGAACATCGCCACCAGCGCGACGATCACGATCGGCACGTTGACCAGGAAGACCGAACCCCACCAGAAGTGCTCGATCAGCAGGCCGCCGGTGATCGGGCCGATCGCGATCGCCAGGCCCACCGCGCCGGCCCAGATACCGATCGCCTTGGGCTGCTCGTGCCGCTCGAAGACGTTCATGATGATCGCCAGCGTGGCGGGCATCACGAAGGCGCCGCCCAGGCCCATCACGGCCCGGAAGGTGATCAGCTCACCGGGGCTGGAGGCCATCGCCGAGAGCAGCGAGCCGAGGCCGAACACGAACATGCCCGCCAGCAGCGCCTTCTTGCGCCCGAAGCGGTCGCCCAGCAGGCCGGAGGTGAAGAGCAGGCCGGCGAAGACCAGGGTGTAGGAGTTGATCGCCCACTCGAGGTCGCTCTGGGTGGCGCCCAGGCCGATCGGGGCCGGCGTCGCGATCGTCTTCATCGCGACGTTCAGGATCGAGTTGTCGAGGACGACGACGAGCAGCGCCAGGATCAGCGTGCCGAGGATCGCCCAGCGGCGGCGGTGGACGGCTTCCGGCACACGTGGTGCGGCGCCGGTGACTGCGGTGGTCATGCTGGTCTTCCCGTCGTGACGAAGGTGCTGGCGGCGTGTTGGCGGGAGCCGGCCGGTCGTGCCGACGAGCGAACCGGTATCAACGAGACGCTGCCGTCTCGAAACCCCCTGTGCCATCAATGTACCCCCTGATTCGATACGAGACGGGGCCGTATCGCAAAACCCCGGCAAAGTCCTTCGCTCACGCCTCCCGACGACGCCTCCCGACGGCGCCGCGCCGCGCCGCGGGCGAGTGCGCCCCGGGTCTTTGCGGCGCGCGCGGGCCGTGCAAGCATGGGAGGGATCCGGGGACGCCGCACGGCGCCACGAGACGACAACCCTTCAGGAGCCTGTTCCATGAACGCTTCTTCGCTTTCGGCTGCCCAGGCGCCGGCGACCACGACGGCGCCCGCGAGCCAGGGCAGCACCCTCTACGGCGGGGTCACCAACCGCCGCGTCACCGTCCGCGACCTGGCCGCCGCCAAGCAGCGCGGCGAGCGGTGGGCCATGCTCACCGCCTACGACGCGCTGACCGCCGGGGTCTTCGACGAGGCCGGTATCCCGGTCCTGCTGGTCGGCGACTCGGCCGGCAACTGCCACCTCGGCTACGAGACCACCGTGCCGGTCACCATGGACCAGATGACGATGCTCTCCGCGGCCGTGGTGCGCGGCACCGAGCGCGCGCTGGTGGTGGCCGACCTGCCGTTCGGCTCCTACCAGGAGTCCCCCGCCCAGGCCCTGCGCAACGCCGCCCGGCTGATGAAGGAGGCCGGCGTCGGCGCGGTCAAGCTGGAGGGCGGCGAGCGCAGCGCCCGCACCATCGAGCTGCTGGTCGAGGCGGGTGTGCCGGTGATGGCGCACGTCGGCCTGACCCCGCAGTCGGTGCACGCGCTGGGCGGCTACCCCGTCCAGGGCCGCGGCGACGAGGCCTCGCACAAGCTGCAGCGCGACGCCAAGGCCGTCCAGCAGGCCGGCGCCTTCGCCGTGGTGCTGGAGGCCGTGCCGGCCGAACTGGCCGCGCACGTCACCGAGTCGCTGACCATCCCGACGGTCGGCATCGGCGCCGGGGTCGGCTGCGACGCCCAGGTGCTGGTCTGGACCGACATGGCGGGTATGACGGCCGGCCGGGTGCCGAAGTTCGTCAAGCAGTACGCGAACCTGCGCGGCGTCCTGGGCGACGCGGCACGGGAGTTCGCCGCCGAGGTCCGCGACGGCGCCTTCCCCGCCGCGGAGCACAGCTTCACGTGACGCCCGCCCGCCCGGCGGCCCCCTCCCCTGCGGGGGCCCCACCGGGCGGGAACGGCACACCCCTTCACGAGTTCAGGGCGGCCCCCGGCAACCGGGCGGCCGCCCTGCCATCATGTCGACATGACCGATGGCATCCGCACCATACTCAAGGACGAGTCCGCGCAGGTCAGTTACCTGGATCGCGGGCGGCGGAGGGCGGCCGACCTGCGGCACGAACAGGGCGCCGGGGCGGGCGCCGCCGAGCTGGTGCTGCGCACGCTGCCGGGCTGGTCGCTCAGCTGCGACGAGGAGTTGGGCCGCGCGCTGCTGGCCGCCGGCGCCCGACTGACCCGCCACGGGCACGTCTACCAGTGGGACCTGATCGCCGTCCCACCCGAACCCTCCTGGCGCACACCGCGGTTGGCCCAGGGCCTGACGCTGCTGCCGGTCGCCGCGGTACCCGCCCCGCAGCTGGACCCCGTCGTGCTGGCCGCCTACCCGGTCGGCCACCCCGACCACCCGCCCGCCCGTGAGGGAGCGCTCCCGCACGGCGAGCGGGAGCTGGTGGAGACCTTCCGCGGCCTGTGGACGGGCGAGCTGGCCGGGCCGCCGCTGCCCGGCAGCGCCGCCGTCTGCGGCGAGGACGGGCCGGTGGCCGCGGTAGTGGTCAGCGCCACCACCGCGGGCCCCTGGATCACCCAGCTGCTGCGGCTGCCCGGACCGCGCACCGCGGGCCTGGGCACCGCGCTGCTGCGCCGCGTCCTGGCGGTGGCCGCCGACGGCGGCGCGCCGTCCATCGGGCTCACCGTCACCGAGGGCAACCCGGCCCGGGCCCGTTACGAGCGGATCGGCTTCCGCCGCTCGACGGGCCGGATGGACCTGACAGCGCCGTGACAGCGCCCCGACGGTGACGTGACAGCGGCCCCGCGGCGGCGAGGGCCGGCTGACGGCGCGCTGACAGGGCGAGCGGACACTCTGGGGGCATGACACAGACCGCCACCGCCCCGAACGACCGGGGGCAGACCCACGCCGCCCGCAGCAGCTCGCCCCATGCCGTCGAGGCGCGCGGGATCGTCAAGCACTTCGGCGAGACCAAGGCCCTGGACGGGGTCGACCTCACCGTCCGCCAGGGCACCGTGCTGGGCGTGCTGGGCCCCAACGGAGCCGGCAAGACCACCCTGATCCGGGTGCTCTCCACCCTGATCAAGCCGGACGCCGGCACCGCCGTGGTCGGCGGCTACGACGTGCTGCGCCAGCCCCGGCAGCTGCGCCGCACGATCGGCCTGACCGGCCAGTACGCCTCGGTGGACGAGCTGCTCTCCGGCTACGAGAACCTCTACCTGATCGGCCGCCTGCTCGACCTGTCGGGCCGGGAGGCCAAGGCCCGCGCCGGCGAGCTGCTGGAGCGCTTCTCGCTCACCGAGGCCGCCGGCCGGCCGGCCAAGACCTACTCCGGCGGGATGCGCCGGCGCCTGGACCTGGCGGCCAGCATGATCGGCCGGCCCAAGGTGCTCTACCTGGACGAGCCCACCACCGGTCTGGACCCGCGCACCCGCAACGAGGTCTGGGAGGAGGTGCAGCGGATGGTGGCCGAGGGCGCCACGGTGCTGCTCACCACCCAGTACATGGAGGAGGCCGAGCAGCTCGCCTCCGACCTGACCGTGATCGACCGCGGCCGGGTGATCGCCAACGGCTCGGTGGAGGGCCTCAAGGCCCAGGTCGGCGGCCGCATGCTGCAGATCCGCCCGACCCACCCGGGCGAGCTGTCCGAGATGGCCCGCTGCCTGGCCGAGAGCGGCATCACCGGGGCCACCGCCTCCGCCGACACCGGCCTGCTCGCCGTGGCGATCACCGGCGAGGACCAACTGACCGCGGTCATCGGCGTGCTGGGCACCCGGGGCTTCGGCATCGCCGCCATCGACACCAAGACGCCCAGCCTGGACGAGGTCTTCCTCGCCATCACCGGGCAGCCCACCAGTTCCCTGACCGGCAGCGGTGCCGGCTCGGCCGACGAGGAGACCCAGCGATGAGCACCGCCACCCTGAGCCCCGACAGCGGCACCGGCCGCAAGGCCGGCCCGCCCGGCAGCCCCGTCGCCTACCCGTCGGCGGACGGCCGCACCAGCCTGCGCAGCCACCTGCGGCACGTCGGCGCGCTGACCCGGCGCAACCTGATGCGGATCAAGGCCGACCCGGAGTCGATGTTCGACGCCATCCTGATGCCGATCGTCTTCACGCTGCTCTTCGTCTACGTCTTCGGCGGCGCCATCTCCGGCAGCCAGCAGGACTACAAGCAGATGCTCATCCCGGGCCTGCTCGGCACCACCGGGATGAACCTGGCCATGGCGGTCGGCACCGGCCTGAACTCCGACTTCCAGACCGGGGTGATGGACCGCTTCCGCACCCTGCCGATCGCCCGCTCGGCCGTCCTGATCGGCAAGATGATCGCCGAGGCGTGCCGCGGGCTGCTCTCCTTCGCGATCCTGATCGGCTTCGCGCTGCTGCTGGGCTTCCAGCTGAAGACCGGCGTGCTCGGCATGCTGGAGGCCGTCGGGCTCTCGCTGCTCTTCGGGATGTCGCTGGTCTGGGTCTCCATGCTGCTGGGCCTGGTGATGCGCAGCGCCCAGGCCGTCCAGGGGATCTCGATGCTGGTGATGATGCCGCTGCAGTTCGGCAGTTCGATCTTCGCGCCGACCAGCACCATGCCGGGCTGGCTGCAGACCTTCACCCGCTACAACCCGCTCTCCTCACTGGCCGACGCCTGCCGCAACCTGATCAACGGCGGACCGGTGGCCCACTCGGTGACCCTGGTGCTGATCTGGTCGGTCGGCCTCACCGCCGTCACCGCGCCGCTGGCGGTGGCCCGCTTCCGCAAGCGGACCTGAACCGCCGGGCCGGACCGGGCCGGACCGGCCGCCCGGGCAGCCGGCCAGGGCAGCCCCCCGGGGCTCAGTCGGTCAGCTCCGCGAGCAGGGCCACGACCTCCTCCCAGGAGAGTTCGTGGCCCTGCTCGCACGCGCGCTCGTACCGCGGCCGGCCCAGCAACCCGATCAGCGCCTGCTCCCGGGCGGCCCGCTCGTGCCGGTCCAGGTAGGAGCCCTGCACCCCGGTGCGCGCGGTGTGCGCCCCGGCGAGCAGGCCGATCCGGTGGGACAGCTCGCGGTCCTGGTCGCGCTGCGCGCGGATCACCATGACGCCGGTCGCCACCGGCAGCATCATCAGCGTCACGTGCTCGGCGAAGATCATGGCGCCGGCCGGGATCTCGCGCAGGACCCGCAGCCCCTCACCGAGCCGCCGCACGCCCTCGTCCACCTCGCCGCAGCGGGCCATCACCAGCGCCTCCGCGCAGGCCAGCATCCCGTCGAAGATCTGCGGCACCACCGGCCCGAACTTCCCCCGGGACGCCGCGAGCAGCGTCAACTGGTGTCGGGCGGCCTCGTGTTCGCCGCGGTGCGAGTAGAGACCGCTGAGCACCATGTGCCCGTAGATCAGCGTCCCCTCGGCCTGCTGACCGGCCGTCCCCGCCCGGCCGAGGGCCTGCCTGATGAGCCGCTCGCCCTCCACCGGCTCGGTCTCCAGCAGCGCCTCGCCGAGCCGGATCTGGAGCAGCGGGATCTCCTGCGGGGCGCCGAGCTCCACCGCGAGTTCGATGGCCCGCCGGTAGGCGGCGGCCGCGGTGGCCGCGTCACCGCAGAAGCCGGCCGTCTCGGCCTGGGCGGCGAGCGCCTCCGACATGCCCCAACTGTCCCCGAGCCGCTCGTAGATGGCGAAGGACTCGTCGCCGTCCAGCCGGGCCTGGGCCAGTCCGCCCACCCGGTCGTTGGACATCTTGGCCCGCAGTTGCAGCACCCAGGCCAGCTCGCTCGGCCGGCCGTGACGGCGGCAACCGTCCACCGCCTGGTCGATCAGCCCGATCATCGCGTCGGGCTGCCCCGACAGGAAGGCGGCGAAGATCCGCAGCAGCGGCGGGTAGCTGTAGGACTGCGGCAGGTCGGGGTGGTAGGCCGCCAGGATCCGCGGCGCCCGCTCGCGCTGGGCCTCGTCGCCGATCACGTCCATGTTGGTCTCGAAGCGGGAGATCAACTGGTAGAGCCAGAGCTGCCGGCGGGCCTCCTCGGCGACCGGCCCGGGCCAGGGCAGCGGGTACTCCAGCGGCCCGCGCTCGAGCGGCTGCGCCACGGGGGCGCCGTCCGCGTACGGGTCCTCGGCCATCGCGCAGACCCGGTCGATCCACTCCCGCGCCTCGGCCCGGTAGTCGCGCAGCACCCAGAACCAGGCCATGCCCAGGACCAGCACCACCGCGTCCTGTTCCGCCCCGGCGTCCACCGCGTGCCGCAGCGCCACCCGGATGTTGTCACGCTCGCGCTCCAGCACGCCGATCCAGTGCACCTGACGGTGCCCGTGCATGTCGAGCTCGGCGGTGCGGGCCAGTTCCCGGAAGTGCTCGCGGTGGCGGACCGCGACCCACTCCTCGCCGGCCTCGGCGAGCCGCTCGACGGCGTACTCGTGGATGGTCTCCAGCATCCGGTAGCGCGGCGGACCCGGCTGGTCCAGGCCGGCCACCAGGAGCGACTTGTCGACCAGCGACAGGAGCAGCTCGGCCACCTCGCCGCCCGGGAGCAGCGCGTCGTCCGCGCAGACCTGCTCGGCGTCCTCCAGCGTCCACCCGCCGGCGAAGACCGACAGCCGGCGCAGCAGGGCGCGCTCGCGCCAGTCCAGCAGCTCCCAGCTCCAGTCCACCACCGCGCGCAGCGTCTGCTGGCGCGGCAGCAGCACCCGGCTGCCGCCGGTCAGCAGCGCGAACCGCCCGTCGAGCCGGTCGGCCAGCTGGCGGGGCGTCATCGCGCGCAGCCGGGCGGCCGCCAGCTCGATGGCCAGCGGCAGGCCGTCCAGCCGGCGGCAGATCTCCGCGCTGGCCTCCGGGTCGTCGGCCGGGTCGAAGCCGGGACGGGCGGCGGCGCCGCGCTCGGCGAACAGGCGCACCGCTATCGGGACCGGCAGCGGCTCGACCGGCAGGACCGCCTCGCCCGGTACCCCGAGCGGTTCACGGCTGGTCGCCAGGATGCTCAACTGCGGGCACTCGGCGAGCAACCGGTCGGCCAGCTCGGCGGCCGCCTGGATCAGGTGCTCGCAGTTGTCGAGCACCAGCAGCATCCGGGCGCGCCCGCAGTGCTCGACGATCCGGCGCACCGGGTCCTCGCTGCGGGGCTCGGTCAAGTCGCCCATCGTGGCCGGGTGCAGCACCGTGCCGCGCAGGCCGAGGGCGGACAGGACGGCGGCCGGCACCGCGGCCGCGCTGCGCAGCGGCGCGAGCTCGGCCTGCCAGACACCGTCCGGCCAGGCGGTCGCGGCGGCCGGCGACTGCCCGACCTCCACCGAGAGCCGGGTCTTGCCGGAGCCGCCGGGGCCGATCAGGGTGATCAGGCGGGCCGAGCCGAGCAGGTCGGCGAGCGCGCCGAGGTCCTGCTCGCGGCCGACGAAGCTGGTCAGCCGCGGTCGCAGGTTGCCGACCGGGCCGGACGGCTGCGCCGGGCCGGCGCGCGGGGCCCCGGGGCCGGGGGTGGTGCGGGCGGCGGTGGCGGGGACGACCGCGGGTGCTGCCGTCGTCCCCGTCGCCGGTGGTGCGACGGGCGAGGACGCGGGCGAGGGCTCGGGCACGGCGGCCGGTGCCTCGCCGGCCAGCAGCTCCTGGTAGGCCTGCCGCAGCTGCGCCCCCGGGTCGGTGCCCAGCTGATCGGCCAGCGCCCGGCGCAGCGTCTCGTAGCGCTCCAGCGCCTGCGCGGTGCGCCCGCTGCGGTGCAGCGCGCGGATCCAGAGCACGTGCAGCGGCTCGTCCAGCGGCTCGTCGGCGCAGAGCCCGGCCAGCTCCGCCGCCACCTCGGACGACCGGCCCAGCGCCAGGTCCGCGGCGATCCGGCGCCGGCGCGCCTCGGCCCGCTGCGCCTCCAGCCGGACCGCGCTGCCCGCCCGGTCCGGCAGGTCGGCCAGCGCCGGCCCGCGCCAGAGCGCCAGCGCCGCGCGCAGCTCGCGGCGCGCCCCCGCC
>NZ_BAAALF010000183.1:0-16670 GCF_039528135.1 Kitasatospora nipponensis
GCTTCCGCGAGCTCGGGGAGCAGCTGAGCCTGCGCTACTGAGCCCGCGGCCGGTCGGCTCGGCGCGCGCGGCGGTCCGGTTCCAGACGGTCAACTCGTGGCCGGCCGCGAGCAGGCGGCGGGCCATCGGTGCTCCCATGGTGCCCAGTCCGAGCAGGGCGATCTTGGTCTCCATGGACTCCACCGTAGGAGGTGGCCACCGATGCGACCAGCGAATGTCTAGCATGGCTGCCATGTCTCCCTCGCATGACTTCTCGACACCGCTGCTGCGGGTCTTCACCGAGGTCGCCCGGCTGGGCTCCTTCACCGCCGCCGGCCGGGTCCTGGGCTACACCCAGTCCGCCGTCTCGCGGCAGGTCTCGGCGCTGGAGGAGGAGGCCGGGGCGGTGCTCTTCGACCGGCTGGCGCGCGGGGTGCGGCCGACCGAGGCGGGACGCCGGCTGCTGCCGCACGCGCAGGCGGTGCTGGAGCGGCTGGACGCGGCCCGCCGCGAGCTGCTGGACCTGCGGTCGCTGGCCACCGGCCGGCTGCGGGTGGGCGCCTTCGCCACCGCCGACGCCTCGCTGGTCCCGCACGCCATAGCGGCCTTCCGGCGCGCGCACCCGGCCGTCGAGCTGACGCTGCGCGAGGGGCTGACCGCCGAGCTGGTGGACCTGCTGCTGGCCGGCGCGGTCGACGTGGGCGTCATCAGCCTGCTGCCGGCGGGCGCCGACCGGCTCCCCGAGGGCCTGGAGCTGCACCGGTTGCGCGACGACCCGATGCTGGTCGCGGTGCCGAACGGGCACCGGCTCGCCGGGCGGCAGGCGGTCGCGCTGGCCGACCTCGCCGACGAGGAGTGGATCGCCGGCAGCGCCGATCCCGGGCAGACCCTGATCGCCTCCTGCCTGCGCAGCGGGTTCCGGCCGCGGATCGGGTTCGTGGCGAGCGACTGGATGGCCAAGCAGGGCTTCGTCGCCGCGGGGCTGGGCATCACCCTGATCCCCTCGCTGGCGGCCGCCGCGGTGCGCCCCGACATCACCGTGCTGGCCCTGGACCCGCAGGACGTGCCGCCGCGCCACGTCTACGCCGCCACCGCCCGCGAGCTGACGCCCTCACCCGCCGCCCACGCCTTCCTGACCCTGCTGCGCGGCCACACCGGGCTCAGCGCAAGCCCGTGACGGAGCGGCGCTGCCACGGCGTCTCGACCGCACGCGGCGCGTGGCCGGCGCGCACGTGGGCCACCGACAGCACCCGAGTCGCCCCGGAGCAGCGGCTCAGCCGGGCGGGCGGCGGCGCCGGGTGACGGCCAGCACGGCCATGTCGTCGTCGCGCGGGCCGCCGGTCCACTCCTCGACGTCGCGGATCAGCGTGTCGATCGCGTCCTGCGGGCGGATGAAGGGGCCGCGGCCGGTCAGCCGGGTCCGCGGGTCGTAGAAGGTGCCCGCGCCGTCGCGGGCCTCGGTGACGCCGTCGGTGAGCAGCAGCAGCGTGTCGCCCGGGGCGAGCGGCCAGCCGTCGGGGCCCCGGCGCGACAGGCCCAGGCCGCTCATGCCCAGCGGCAGTCCCGGCTCGCGGGGCTCCAGCGCCCGCACCCGCCCGCACCCGTCGCCCGGCAGCAGGTACGCGGCGGGGTGGCCGCAGTTGAGCAGCCGCACCTGGTCACCGGCCGGTGCGAACTCGCCGAGCAGCGCGGTGATGAAGCCCTCCATCCGGTACTCCTCGGTGAGGTCCGGGGCTTCGCGCAGCACGGCGTGCTCCAGGCGGTCGGCCAGCTCGGCCAGGTCCGCGGCCTGCTCGGCGGCCTCCCGGAAGGCGCCGAGCAGCACCGAGACCGAGCCCACCGCGCCCAGACCCTTCCCGCGCACGTCCGCGATCAGCATCCGGGTGCCGTAGGGCGTGCGCTGCACGGCGTACGCGTCGCCGCCGATCAGCGCCTCGGTCTGGGCGGCCCGGTAGCAGGCGGCGACGGCCAGCTCCCCGATCCGCTGCGGCGGGTCGGGGAGCACGGCGCGCTGGGCCGCCTCCGCCACCGAGCGCACCACGTCCAGTTGCTTCCCGTGGCGGGCCACCACGCGGTTGACCCCGATGCCGATGAGGATCGCGAAGAGCGTGTTGGCCAGCTCCAGGTAGCCCGAGACGTGGCCCAGCGTGCCGTCGCGGACGGTCAGCGCCAGCACCCCGACGATGATGACGGCGCCGATCAGCAACGTGTACCGCAGCGACAGCAGGGCGCCGGCCACCACGGCGGCCGCCGCGAGCATCGGGTCGCCCCAGTAGTCGGCCGGGGCGAGCGCGTCCCAGACCAGCCCGGCGACCACCAGCACCGCCGGCGTCAGCCGGACGTACCAGGGCCACTGCGTGGAGCCGACTGCCATCCGCGTCCCCGATCCCGCCCGATATCCGATTGGCACCACTTTATCCCGCTCCGTCCCCCCGAATGGAACGACCCGGGAAGGCCGCCGAGCCCACCCCCGGCGCCCGGCCACGCGCCGGGACACCCGCGAGGCGGGGAAGAGCGCGAGCCCACCCACCGACCCCCGCCAGGCACCACGGCGAGTGAGCCGAAGGGCGCGCCGGTCTCGAAAGGGAGAAGGGCCAAGCAACCGAGGAACGAGGGAGCGCAGCGCCCGCCGACCGTCGACACCGGGCCAAGAGCGCCCGGAGGCGAACCGAGCCGGCAAGGGGTGCGAGTGAGCCGAAGGGCGCGCCGGTGTCGAAAGCGAAGAGCGACAAGCGACCGACGAAGGAGGGAGCGCCGGAGCGAGGAGCGTCGACACCGGGTCAAGAGCGCCCGGAGGCGAACCGAGCCACCAGAAAAAGGTGCAAACTGGCAACAAGTGCACGAACCGCCCAGCGCGGCGGCGCGGGGGACGGCCGCCCGGCGCTGACAGGGGCTCAGGGCCCCTGCCGGTGGCGTACAACGCGCTGCGCGGTCGCCGCTCCACCGGTCGCCCGTCCGCCGACGGCGAGGAGGTGCGGGGCAGCCATGTCCGAGGAGAACGTGACCGCGGTCCGCCGGATCTACGAGAACTTCGCGCGCGGCGCCGTCGAGGAGGTCCTGGCGGGCCTGCAACCGGACGTCGAGTGGATCGAGAGCGAGGCGGAGTTCATGCCGCAGCGCGGTACCCACGTCGGCCCGGGGGCGGTCGCCGAGAAGGTCTTCGGCGTGCTGCCGGTGATCTTCGAGAGCTTCGCCGCCACCCCGCTCACGGTGCACGACGCCGGCGAGGTGGTGGTCGTCGAGGGCCGCACCAGCGGGGTGACCAGGACCGGTCACGCGCTGGACGCCGCGGCGGTCTGGGTGCTCACCCTGCGCGACGGCAGGGTGGCCCGGATGGTCAACTACCATGACACCGACGCCTGGCGGCGCGCCCTGGTGGTCTGAGCCTGGGGCCCGGCCACCGCGTGCGGTACGTTACCCGCGGGTAGAGCCTCCATCGGAGGCCTCGATGCGGGGAGTTGGCGGCATGGGCGCAGACGACGGGCAGCCGGTCGGGACCGGGTTCTTCGCCTCGGTGGACGAGGTGGCCGGGCAACTGGCGGCCGCGGGCTACCTGGCCTCGACCGCGGTGGCCACCACGGTCTTCCTGGCCGACCGGCTGGGCAAGCCGCTGCTGGTGGAGGGGCCGGCCGGGGTCGGCAAGACCGAGCTGGCCAAGGCGGTGGCCCGGGTCGGGGCGGCCCGGCTGGTGCGCCTGCAGTGCTACGAGGGCATCGACGAGTCGCGCGCGCTCTACGAGTGGAACCACGCCAAGCAGTTGCTGCGGATCACCGCCGGGCGCGAGGAGGGCTGGGACGAGGCGCGCCACGACATCTTCGGCGAGGAGTTCCTGCTCAGCCGCCCGCTGCTCACCGCGATCCGCGGCGACGAGCCGACCGTGCTGCTGATCGACGAGACCGACAAGGCCGACGTCGAGGTCGAGGGGCTGCTGCTGGAGGTGCTCAGCGACTTCCAGGTGACGGTCCCCGAGCTGGGCACCATCGAGGCGACCCGGCGCCCGTTCGTACTGCTCACCTCGAACGCCACCCGTGAACTCTCCGAGGCGCTGCGCCGGCGCTGCCTCTTCCTCCACCTGGACTTCCCCGACGCGCAGTTGGAGCAGCGGATCATCCAGCTGAAGGTGCCGGGCCTGAGCGAGGTGCTGGCCGCCTCGCTGGTGCGGGTGGTCAACGCGCTGCGCGCCATGGAGCTGCGCAAGGCGCCCTCGGTGGCGGAGACCATCGACTGGGCCCGCACGCTGCTCGCGCTGGGCGCCGAGGCACTGGACGAGACGGTGGTGCACGACAGCCTCGGGGTGATCCTCAAGCACCAGGAGGACATCGTGCGGGCCACCCGGAAGCTGACCCTGGCGTGAGCGGGCCGGGCCCGGAGGTCGACCCGGTCGCCGCGCGGCTGACCGGCTTCGTGCAGGCGCTGCGCGGCCACGGGCTGCGCACCGGCCCGGGCGAGAGCGTGGACGCCGCCTCCGTGCTGGCGGTGCTGGGCCTGGCCGACCGCGAGCGCCTGCGGGCGGGGCTGGCGGCGGCGCTGCTGCGCGCGGACGGGCAGCGGGCGGTCTTCGACGCGACCTTCGACCTGTTCTTCCCGCTCGCCGTCGGCCGTCCCGAGGCGGCCCGCCGCGATGAGGGCGAGCCGGGCGCCGACCCCGTCGACCTGGCCGCGCTGCGCGAGCGGCTGGCCGCGGAGGAGCCCGCCGGCGACCGGGCCGCGCTGGCCGCACTGGCGGGCGAGGCGGTGGACGGGTTCGGCCGCTACGGCTCCTCCCCCGCCTCGGACGGCTGGTCCGCGCACCAGACGCTGGGCCGGCTGACCCCCGAGACGCTGCTCGCCTACGTGGTGGAGGCGCTGCGGGCCGGCCGGCCCGCCGGCGAGGCGGTGGCCTTCACCGACCCGCTGACCGGGCATGAGATCCGCCGCCGGATCGAGGAGTTCCGCACCCTGGTCGGCGCCGAGGCCCGCCGGCGGGTCGCCGAGGTGCGCGGCACCGAGCGGATCGCCCAGCGCGCGATCGCACCCACCGTCGACCAGGTCGACTTCCTGTTCGCCGGACGCGACCAGCTGGCCGAGCTGCGCCGGACCGTGCAGCCGCTGGCCCGCAAGCTCGCCACCCGGCTGGCCGCCCGCCGCCGGCGCGCCGCGCACGGGCGGATCGACCTGCGGCGGACCCTGCGGCGCTCGCTCTCCACCGGCGGGGTGCCGCTGCGGGTGGTGCAGCGCCGGCGCCGGCCCGGGCGGCCGGAGATCGTGCTGCTCTGCGACATCTCCGGATCGGTGGCCGGCTTCGCCGACTTCACCATGCTGCTGGTCCAGGCGATGCGCGACCAGTTCAGCCGGGTGCGGGTCTTCGCCTTCGTCAACCGGATCGACGAGGTGACCGACCTGGTCGCCGCGGGGTCCGCCGATCCGGCCGGCCTGGGCCGGCGCATCCTCACCGAGGCGACGGTGGCCGGCTACCACGGCAGCAGCGACTACGGCGCCGCGCTGGGCGAGTTCGTCGAGCGCCACCTGGCGGCGGTCGGGCCGCGGACCAGCGTGCTGATCCTGGGCGACGCCCGGACCAACGGCTTCGACCCCAACGTGGCGGCGCTGCGCACCATCGCCGCCCGCGCCCGGCGGGTGTACTGGCTCAATCCCGAGCAGCCCGACCGCTGGGCGAGCGGGGACAGCGCGGCACTGCGCTACGCCGAGCACGTCGAGATGCATCCCTGCCGCAACGCCCGCCGGCTCGGCGAACTGGTCGCCCGCCTGCTGCCCCTGTGACCGCCGGTCGCATTCACGGCAGTTATTCCGGTTGGGTCATAACTATCCGACCCAGGGAACGAATTGTCGTCACGTGGCCCCCATTCCACACTCCCCCGGCCGGAGCGTACCCCGGAGGTCTGTCAGGTGGCGTTCAACTGCTGAGGCCTGACGGTTGAACGCCGGCCAGCCAACGGCCGGCGGACACTTACGTGAAGTCATAACCTTGACGTGGGCGCGAGTTGGGAATCCGAACAGGTCGGGCGTGCGGGGGCCGAGCTGTCGACAGCCCGTCAGCCACGCTTGTAGGTTGTGGGTCGAATTCGCCAGGACTCCAATGGCGGCGACCCGATCCGTTTCCTGGGCGGATAGGGCAGGGGGGGTCCAGGAAGGACATCAGAGACCATGATCACCGGCAGCGAAGTGTCGATGCGGCCACTTCTCCTCCTGGTCGCCACGGGCATGCGGTCGTACCGCGAGTACCTCCTGCGATCGATCAGCAGTGAGTTCCGGGTGCACCTCTTCCACACGGTCGAACCCTCGTGGGAGAAGGAGTACCTGAGCGGCTGGACCGTCGTCCCGGACACCTACGACGGGCCGGGGATGGCGGCGGCCGCGGCCGAACTGCACGCGCACAGCCCGTTCGACGGCGTGCTCTGCTGGGACGAGGCACGGATCCACGCCGCCTCGCACATCGCCGAGGCCCTCAAGCTCCCCAACGGCGACCCGGCGGTGATCTGGCGGCTGCGCGACAAGGCCCAGACCCGCCAGGCGCTGGCCGCGGCCGGCCTGCCGCAGCCCGCCTCGATACCGGTGACCACCGAGCAGGAGGCGGTGCTGGCCGCCGAGCGGATCGGCTACCCGGTCATCCTCAAGCCGCGCGGCTTCGGGGCCAGCGTCGGCGTGATCAAGGTGGACGACCCCGCCGGCCTGGCCCGCGGGTTCGCCTTCACCAGCGCCGCCACGCTGCCCGACCCGATCTTCTACAACTCCGACGAGCCCTACCTGGTCGAGGAGTTCGTGTCGGGCGAGGAGATCAGCGTGGACGCCACCGTGCGCGGCGGCGTGCTGACGCCGCTGTTCGTGGGGCGCAAGCAGGTCGGCTACCCGCCGTACGCCGAGGAGATCGGCCACAGTGTGGACGCGGCCGACCCGCTGCTCGCCGACGAGGGCTTCGCGCGGCTGCTGAGCGACATCCACGCCGCGCTCGGCTTCACCGACGGCTGGACGCACAGCGAGTTCATGCTCACCGCGGAGGGGCCCAAGCTGATCGAGGTCAACGGGCGGCTCGGCGGCGACCTGATCCCCTACCTCGGGCGGCTGGCCACCGGCATCGACCCGGGCCTGGCCGCGGCCCGGGTGGCCTGCGGCCTCGCGCCCGAGACCACCGCGCAGCGCGCCGTGGTCACCGCCATCCGGTTCTTCTACGTCACCGAGGACGACACCGTGATCGGCTCGATCGCCTTCGACGAGCAGCGGTTGCCCGCCGAGATCGACCGCGCCGTCGTGGTGGCCCAGCCGGGCGCCACCGTCTCACCGCCGCCGAAGGGCACGGTCTGGGGCCGGATCGCCTACGCGACCGCGGTCGCCGACAGCCTGGACGGCTGTACCCGGGCGCTGGACGCGGCCGAGGCGGCACTCGTCGTCGTCCCCGCGTGAGCGCGCGGCTGAAGGCCAAGGCCGCCGGGCCCGGGGCCTGGGCCACCTTCATTGAGTCGCCGATCGCGGTGAAGGCGATCCTGGCCGGGGTGGTGATCAACCGGCTCGGGGCGTTCCTCAGCATCTTCCTGGTGCTGTACATGACCTCGCAGGGCTACTCAGCGGACCAGTCCGCCTTCGCGCTGGGCGCCTACGGCGCCGGCGGCGTGGCCGGTGTGCTGATCGGCGGCGCGCTGGCCAACCTGCTGGGCGCGCGCAACGCCACCGTGCTGAGCATGACCGGCTCCTCGCTGCTGCTGGTGCTGGTGTACTACGTGCACAGCTATCCGCTGATCGTCGTCTCGGTGCTGCTGGTCGGCCTCTTCCAGACCATCTACCGGCCGGCGTCGGCGGCGCTGCTCTCCGAGCTGATCCCCGACGACCGGCAGGTGATGGTCTTCGGGATCTGGCGGCTGGGACTCAACCTCGGCACCACGCTCTGCCCGCAGCTCGGCTTCGGGCTGTACCGGCTGGGCGGGCACGGCTACGGCATGCTCTTCTGGGGCGAGGCGGCGGTGGCCGTCGGGTACGCGGTGATGGCCTTCCTGACCCTGCCGGGCAAGGCGGCCTCCGGCGAGGCGGCGGCCAAGCCCGCCGCAGCCGACGAGGCCGGGGCGGCCGGCGAGCAGGACGGGCAGGACGCCTCGGGGCCCCAGCCGCGCGAGAGCTACCTCCAGGTGCTGCGCGACACCCGTTACGTCTTCTACCTGCTGGCGTCGCTGGCCAACGCGATCATCTACTCGCAGTACCTCTCCACCCTGCCGCTGGACGTCACCCGGGCCGGCGTGGACGTCTTCTGGTACAGCCTGGCGGTCTCGGCCAACAGCGTCATCGTGATCGCCTGCGAGCTGCCGCTGACCCGCTTCTCGCAGAAGTGGCCGATCAGGATCACCGCCGGCAGCGCGTTCGCGCTGGTCGGCCTCGGCGAGGCCTGTTACGGCCTGCCGCTGGGCGCGGCCGTCATCCTGATCGGCACGCTGATCTGGACGCTGGGCGAGATCCTCGGCGGGCCGACGCTCTTCGCCTACCCGGGTCTGGTCGCCCCGCCGCGCCTCAAGGCCCGCTACATCAGCAGCTTCCAGCTGATGTTCACCGCCGGCACGGCGATCGGCCCGGTGATCGGTGGCCTGCTCTTCCAGCGGCTGGGGCACGGGGTGTGGCCCGTCGTGGCGGTCTTCGCGGTCTTCTCCACGGTCTTCGGAGCGCTCGGCATGAAGCCGATCGCCCCCCTGGTCGAGGCCCGCGAGCAGGAGGCCGCCCAGGAGGCGGCCAAGGACGCCGAGCGGGATGCCGGACCGGGTGGGGAGCCCGGATCCGAGTCGGACAGCGAGCCGGTCAGCGAAGGCGTCTGACGCGCCCGGCCGCGGGTGCCGAAGGGCGCTCGCGGCCGGGAACCGACCCACCCTCTCGAAGCGTGACGACAGACGCGGCGGCGCTCCGCCGGCGACCCCGCATGGGGCGCCGACCGCGAACTCTGTTCCAGCTCCCACGTGTACAGCACAATTCCGGGCTCCGGCACATGGAGCCACAACGGTTCTGGCGAAACACTTGCCTAGGGGCGTGACATGAATACTGTGGACCGGATACCGATCGACTCCGTCCTCCCGGGGCAGTCCCCCCGTTTCGGCGCGGAGGACGAGAACCACATCCGCCGGCTGGCCGAGACGGACGCCGAGCTCCCCGCCATCGTGGTGCACCGCAGCACCATGCGGGTGATCGACGGCATGCACCGGCTGCGCGCCGCCCACCTCAAGGGCGAGCGGACGATCGCGGTCGAGTTCTTCGACGGCACCGACGCGGCTGCCTACATCCTGGGCGTGCAGGCGAACGTGACCCACGGCCTGCCGCTCTCGCTGGCCGAGCGCAAGGAGGCCGCGCGGCGCATCGTCGCCCTCCAACCGGAGCTGGCCGACCGGGCGGTGGCCCAGCTGACCGGCCTCGCGGCCGCCACCGTGAGCGCGATCCGCAAGCGCGCCGGCGCGGAGGAACTCGGTGCCCGGCTGGGCCGCGACGGACGGCTGCGGCCGGTCAACGCGGACGAGGGGCGCCGGCGGGCGGTCGAGGTGATCCGCGAGTACCCGGACGCCTCGCTGCGCGAGATCGCGCAGGCGGCCCGGGTCTCGCTGGGAACCGCGCACGACATCCGCGCCCGCCTGGAGCGCGGCGAGGACCCCGTGCAGCGCGGCAGAACCGAGCCGGCTGAGCCGGCCCCCAGCGGACAGGCCGACACCCCGGGCACCGCCGGCGGGCCGGCGGGGGGCGAGGCGGCCAACGGCGAGCACCGGGCCGCGGGCGCCGGGCGGGGGCTCGGCGCGGCGGCGATGCGCGCCGCGGCGCCCGCCGACGGCTGGAGCCAGGGCCCCGACGGCACCCGGCCGCAGCCCGCCCTGCCGGCCATGCGGCGGATCGGCGCCGAACGGCCAGGCACCGAGCGGGCGACGGGCGAGCGGCCGGCCAGCCGACGCGGAGGGGCGGAGGCCTTCGCGGGGCTGGAGAGCCTGCGTCGCGACCCCTCGCTGCGCTTCACCGACCACGGCCGGGCCCTGCTGGTCTGGCTGCACCGGCGGCTGGTGGTGGTCGGCGAGGCGGAGAGCGAGCTGCGCAACATCCCGCCGCACCTGCTGCCCGTGGTGGCCGAACTGGCCGAGGAGTGCTCCGACATCTGGCGCGAGCTGGCCCTCGAACTCCACTACCGAGCACGGCAGATCGGCTGACGGGGGATGGACACGACGACCGACGCGGTCCCCGCTCGCGCCGTCCGCACCGCCGGCGTCGCCGTGGTCGGCGGCGGGCTGGCGGGCGCCGTGCTCGCCTGGCGGCTGGGACAACTCGGCGTCCGGAGCACGGTCTTCACCGCGCACCCGGGCACGCCCAAGGACGCCACCGAGGCCTCCGGCGGCCTGGTGCGCGCCTTCGAGATCGACCCCGAGGCGGCCGCGCTGGCCGCGCTGAGCCTGGCCGAACTGCGGGCCGATCCGCTGCTGCGGGCCTGGTCCCACTACCAGGAGGCCACCTCCAGCTACCTGGTGGCCGCCGGCGCCGACCGGGCGGCCGCGGTCCGGGTGCTCGAGCTGGTGGAGCCGCTGCTGCCCGGCTCGGCCCAGTTGGTGGACGCCACCGAGCTGCCGGCCTTCCGCAACCTGCCGCCCGGCACCGGCGCGGTGCTCGAGCGCGCGGCCGGCCGGATCTCACCGGCCGGCCTGCGCCGCTCCCTGCTGCACCAGGTGGCGGCCCGGGGCGGCACCGTGCGCCCCGAACCGGTCACCGCAGTGCTGCCCGGCCCGGCCGTCCGCTCGGGAGCCGGCGCGGTCGAGCGCTTCGACGCCGTGGTGCTCGCCACCGGGCCGTGGACCCCCACCCTGCTGGCCCGGTGGCAGCTGCCGGACCAGCAACTGCGCAGCAAGCAGATCCAGTACACCCTGGGGGCGGCCCGACTGCCGGGCCTGGGCGTGTTCGTGGACGAGACCAGCGGGCTGTACGGCCGCCCGGACGGCGACGGCTTCCTGCTCGGCCTGCCCACCGAGCGCTGGGACGTCGACCCGGCTGGTGACACCCCCGACCAGCAGCTCGCCGACCGGCTCGCCGACTGCGTCAAGGACCGCTTCGGACTGCCGAGTTGGCCAGGTCCGCAGGCCCGTACGGTGGTCGCCGCGGACTGTTACGCCCGATCCGGCGGCCTGGCCCTGCGCGAACTGCCGGGCCACCCGGCGCTCTTCACCTTCACCGGCGGCACCGGCGGCGCGGCCAAGACCGCCGTCCAGGCCGGCCGGCTGGCCGCCCGCGAACTCCACCAGGCACTCAAATAAACCTTGCTGACGCAATATCAGTCAGTTGAACGCCTTGTCGTGGAAAATGCGGCCTGCCTAGCATTCAGGAAGAAAATCGACCCTCCGCCCCCCGCGTGTCCTACCCGCGGAGCGGCACCCGCATTCTCTGATTGGGGACGGCTTTGGAAAGCCAGGACGTGGAACTGCTCGCCATCGGCGCCGGGCCGGCGAATCTCGCCCTGGCGGTGGCCCTGGAGGAACTGGCCCCCGGCGATCTCGCCGAGCGCACCAGGATCGTCGAGCAGGCCGACTCGGTGGTGTGGCAGCGCGGCATGCTGCTGCCGTGGACCCAGAGCCAGGTGTCCTTCCTCAAGGACCTGGTGACCCTGCGCAACCCCACCAGCCCGTTCTCGTTCGTCAACTACCTGCACAGCGTGGGGCGGTTGGACGAGTTCATCAACCTGGGCACCTTCACCCCCTACCGCCAGGAGATCTCCGGCTACCTGCAGTGGGTGGCCGACTCGCTGGGCCGGGTGGGCGTCGACTACAGCCGCACCTGCACCGCGCTGGCCCCCGAGCGGGCCCGTGACGGCAGCGTCGAGGGCTGGCGGGCCGACTTCGCGGACGGCTCGGTGATCACCGCCCGTCACCTGTCGATCGGCGCCGGCCGCGACGCGCGGATCCCCGCCGAGTTCGCCGCGCTGCCCGCCGAGCGGGTCATCCACAGCACCGAGTACTCCGCGCGGATCGCCGCGCTGGACCCGGCCGCCCGGCACCGCTTCGTGGTGATCGGCGGGGCGCAGAGCGCCGCCGAGCTGCTCTGGGCGGTGCACCAGGGCTTCCCGACCGCGGACACCACCATGGTGATGCGCTCGATCGGCCTGAAGAACTACGAGTCCAGCAAGTTCACCAACGAGGTCTACTACGGCTCGTTCATCGACGAGTTCCACGCGGCGCCCGAGGAGTCCCGCCGCCAGCTGCTGCACGAGATGCACCTGAGCAACTACGCCGGGCTCGCGCCCGCGATGCTGGAGACCCTCTACCGCCAGCGCTACCTCGAGCGGCTCAGCGGCGAGGAGCGGCTGCGCCTGGTCACCATGACCGACGTCACCGCCACCCGCTTCGAGAACGGCGAGGCGGTGCTCACCCTGCGCGACCGCAAGACCGGCCAGGTCAGCGAACTGGCCGCGGACTACGTGCTGCTGGGGACGGGCTACGAGGCCGCCATGCCCAAGCTGGTGCAGGGCCTGGCCGACCGGCTGGGCCTGGCCGAGGTGACCGTCGACCGCAACTACCGGCTGGTCGTGCCGGGCACCGAGTCCGGCCCCTCGGTCTACCTTCAGGGCGTCAACGAGGCCACCCACGGCATCTCCGACTCGTTGCTGAGCGTGCTGGCCGGACGCTCCGGCGAGATCGTGCAGGACCTGCTGCGCCAGCGCCGCCCGCGCGTGCTGGTCGACGTCGCCTGATCCCGACCCCCGCCCCGGAACCCAGCCACAGGAGCGCACGATGACGATGGAAATCCGTTCCCTCAATCGCGGGGAACTCACCTTCGAGTACGAACTCTTCACCCAGCGGCTGATGCCCTGGCCGCTGCTGAACGCGCCCTTCGAGGGCTGCTGGTCGATTGTCGAGCCGGGCACCTCCTCGCGCCCGCACGACCACCACGAGTACGAGATCTGGATCGCGGCCAAGGGGGCCGCGGAAATCGAGGCGGACGGCGTGCGCCGACCGTTCGTGGCCGGTGACATCGTGCACTTCACGCCGGGCACCGTGCACTACGCGATCAACGACTCGGACAGCAACCTGGAGTTCTACTCCATCTGGTGGGACACCGAGCTGGCCACCGCCTTCACCGAGCGGCACTCCCGGCAGCCGGCCGCGGGTGAGCAGGAGTGAGCGCCTCCCCGACCGCCTCCCGGCCGCGGATCCTGGTGGCGGCCACCCCCACCCCCAACGGCGACCTGCACGTGGGCCACCTGGCCGGCCCCTACCTGGTGGCCGACATCCACGCCCGCTACCTGCGCGCCACCGGGCAGCAGGTCACCTGGACCACCACCACCGACGACAGCCAGACCTACACGCTGGCCACCGCCGCCCGCGCCGGCACCACGCCGGCCCGGCTGGCCGCCGACTCGGCCGCCGCGATCGAGCGCTCGCTGCGCGCGATGTCCATCGAACTGACCACCGCCACCGACCGGTTGCTGCCCCCGGTGGACGCACGGACGCGCGAGGCGGTGGTGGAGTTCGTCACCGCGCTGCACGCCGGCGGCCGGCTGCGCGAGCGCACCGTGCGGCTGCCCTACGCGGAGCGGTCGGGGGTGCACCTGTACGACGGCCTGCTGGTGGGCCGCTGCCCCAGCTGCGGAACGGGGAGCAACGGCGGTGCCTGCGAGGACTGCGGGGCGCCGAACAACTTCGACGAACTGCTCGACCCGCGCTACGTGCTGGACCCCGAGGAGCCGGTGGGCTACCGCGAGGTGCGGATCCTGGTGCTGCCGCTGGAGGAGTACCGCGCCGAGATCGAGGCGCACTTCGCCGAGGCCGCCGGCCGCTGGCGGCCGCGCCCCAACCGGCTGATCGAGCAGCTGCTGGCCGCCGAGCTGCCGGCCATCCCGGTGACGGTGCCCGGTCGTTGGGGCGTGCCGGCGCCGTTCGCCGAGACCCCGGGGCAGATCGTCTACCCCTGGGTGGAGGCGATGGCGCTGGCCATGTACGCCACCTGGTGGGCCAACGGCCAGGACCCGTCGGTGCCCTACGACGAGTACTGGAAGGCCGAGCACGACGCCGAACTGGTGCTGCTGCACGGTTTCGACAACGTGTACCACTGGGGACTGGTCAGCCTGGTGCTGCTGCTCGCGCACGGCGACAAGTACGTGCGGCCGAGCGCGAGCGTGGTCAACGAGTTCTACGAGCTGGAGAACGCCAAGTTCTCCACCAGCCGCAACCACCTGATCCGCGGCGCGGACCTGCTGGACTCCGGGGTGGCCCGCGACGTCGCCCGGTTCTACCTGGCCCTCACCCTGCCCGAGCGGGCCCGGACCAACTTCACCCGGGCCGACCTGGCCACCGTGACGGCCCGGCGACTGGTGGGTCCCTGGAACGAACTGGCCGCCAGGATCGAGGGGCTGCTGGCCGAGCACGGCGAGGGGGCGCAGCTGGCGGTGTCCGCCGCGGCGCGCGAGCGCGCCACCGCCTTCGCCGACGAGCTGCACGCCTGCTTCGAGCTGACCGACTTCAGCGTCGCCAGGGCGGCCGCCCTGCTCGCCGACAAGCTCGCCGAACTCGGCGAACGCGCCTATTCTGCAAGCGAGTTCGGTGACCTCCTGCTGGAGGCACGGACCCTGCTCGGCTGGTCCGCGCCGATTCTGGTGGACACCGGCGCGCAGGCGCTGGCGGCCGGCGTCCGACTGGATCTGACGCCGGGCACCGAGGACAAGATCGCCCCCTTCCGACTGCCCACCCTGCCGGCCAACTGAGCACCCCGCAGCGGACATACCGAGGACAGAGGACCACATGAAGCTGCTCGCCATCGAGAGCGCCCAGAACAAGGAGTACTACAAGTCCCGCTACCAGCAGGTCGTGGACCTCGGCGTGGACCTCTACGTGCTCAACGGACAGGGGCAGCCGGGCTTCTGGCCCGAGGAGCGGTACCGGATCGCCGGTAGCCAGGACGCCGACGCGCTCGTCGAGCTGGCCCGGCAGTGGCACGCCACCGAGCAGTTCGAGGGGGTCATCACCTTCTCCGAGTCGGCGGTGATCGCCGTGGCGGTGGTGGCCGAGGCGCTGGAGCTGCCCAGCATCGGGGTGGAGGCCGCCAAGGCCAGCCGCAACAAGTACCTGATGCGCCAGGCGCACGAGCGCGGCCAGGCGGCCCACCCCGGTTACCGCTACGCCGAGGACGTCGAGCAGGCCAAGGCCGCCGCCGCCGACTTCGGCTACCCGGTGATCATCAAGCCGACCCTCGGCGCGGCCAGCAACTTCGTCTTCAAGGCCGACGACGAGGCCGAGTTGACCGAGCGCTTCGCCCAGGCCCAGGAGGGCCTCAAGGGCATGTACTGGTCGCACGCCGAGATCGGCGGCCTGGACCTGGGCCCGGACGGGCTGTTGATCGAGTCCTTCCTGGACGGCCGGGAGTTCCTGATCGAGGCGCTGGCCTGGGACGACGAGGTCTACCTCGGTTCGGTGATCGACCGGGTCACCGTCGAGGGCGCCACCTTCGACGACGACGTGCACCACGGGCCCACCTCGCTGGGCGAGGCGGACCTCGCGGCGGTGCACGAGGTGGTCCGGGCCGGCCTGCACGCGCAGGGCCTGCGGCGCAGCGTGGCGCACGCCGAGGTCCGCTTCCACCAGGGCCGGCCGTACGTGCTGGAGATCGCCGGCCGGGTCGGCGGCGGCGGGCTGGACGAGTGCGCGCGGCTGACCGCCGGGTACGACCCGATCAAGGCCGTGGTGGACGTGGCCCGCGGGGTGAAGCCCGAGGTGCGCCACTACCGGCCCACCGGCACCCACATCACCGCGATGTGCCTGATCAGCGAGGAGAACGGCCTGGTCCAGGAGGTCGAGGTGCCCGAGCTGGTGTCCGGCTCCGACCAGGTGTTCCTGCTCAAGGTGACCGCCCGCCCGGGCGACCTCAACCTCCGTCCGCCGCACGGCAACTCGATCGTCGGGTTCCTCGGAACCACCGGCTCCTCGTACGAGGAGGCGATGGGGACGATGACCGAGTTCGCGGCCCAGATCAAGGTCACGGTGGAGCCGAAGTGATCGACTACGACGGCCGGCGCTTCCGCCCGGTCAGTGCGGACCACGAGGAGTCCGGCCGCAGCGCGCTCTACCGCCAGCGCGGCGACCTGCTCTGGGGCGAGTTCTCGGGCGGCGACGCCCGGCGCGGCACGCTGACCGGGATCTGCGCCCCGGACGGCACCCTCACCTTCGCCTACTGCATGGTGCTGGGCGACGGCGAGGTGGTCTCCGGCCGCTGCCACTCCACGCCCACCCGGCTGCCCGACGGCCGGATCCGGCTGCACGAGACCTGGGAGCGGTTCGGGGCGCACGCCGCCAGCGGCATCTCGTTGCTGGAGGAGATCGCCGAGGACCAGGACGAGCGGCCCGGGCCCCGGCACGCCGGCGACCCGGTGGCGGCCGCCGTGGGCGGAGGCTCGGCGTGAGGCGGGCCGGACGGCGGCTGCGAGCCCGGGCCAGGGCCGGATGCCTGAGCTGATCGAAGCCGTCCGGCAGGCCGTCACGGCGGGCACCGCGCCGGCCCCGGACGTCCGGCTGGCCCTCGCCCAGACCACCGATCCGGCCCAGCTGATCGAGGCGGGCCTGGCCCTGGAGGGCCTGCGGGACCCGGCCGGCGAGCTGCGCGCGCTGCGGGTGGTGCTCGCCCCGGCCTGCCCGGCCGGGCCGGTGGCCGGGCGGGGCGGCGCCGGGCGGGGGGGGGGGGGGGGGGGGGCGGGGGGGGGCGGGGGGGTACCGCGGGGG
>NZ_BAAALF010000184.1:0-12571 GCF_039528135.1 Kitasatospora nipponensis
GGGGGCACGGCGCAGGTCAGCCCCGCAGCCGCCAGGCGTGGTCGACCGGGCCGATCCCCGCGCCCAGCGCGAAACCGGCCGCGATCGCCCCGGTGACGTACTCCTTGGCCGCCGCCACCGCCTCGGGCATCGGCCGGCCCTTGGCCAGCTCGGCGGCGATCGCGCTGGCCAGCGTGCAGCCGGTGCCGTGGGTGTGCCGGTTGTCGTGCCGCGGGGCGCGGAACCAGTGCTCCTCGCCGTCCTGCCCGGCCAGCAGGTCCGCCGCCTCGCCCGGCAGGTGGCCGCCCTTGACCAGCACCCAGCGCGGGCCCAGCGCCAGCAGCGCGTCGGCGGCCGGGCGCATCTCGCCCTCCTCCAGCACCGTGATGCCGGTGAGCTGCGCCACTTCGTGCAGGTTGGGGGTGGCGAGGGTGGCGTGCGGCAGCAGCCGCTCGCGCACGGTGGCCACCGCCTCGGCGGCGAGCAGCGCGTCACCGTGCTTGGAGACGCCGACCGGGTCGACCACCACCGGCACGTCCACGCCGGCGAGCAGGTCGGCGACCGTCTCGACCAGCTCGATCGAGGCCAGCATCCCGGTCTTGACGGCCTGCACCCCGATGTCGTCGACCACGCTGCGGAACTGCGCCCGCACGGCTTCGGCGGGCAGCTCCCAGTAGCCCTGGACGCCGAGCGAGTTCTGCGCGGTGACCGCGGTGATCACGCTCATGCCGTGCACGCCGAGGGCGAGCATCGCCTTGAGGTCGGCCTGGATGCCGGCGCCGCCGCCGGAGTCGGAGCCGGCGATCGTCAGCACGCGCGGCGGGGCCCCGCGGGGATCCGTGGTGGTGGGGGTGGTTGCAGCCATGGCCCCAACCTACCGGGCACCGCTCAGAGCACGGCTTCCGATTCCGCCCAGCGGTCGTGCGGCACGGTCTTGAGCCGGGTGACCGCCTCGGCGACCGGGACCAGCTCGATCCCGGTGCCGCGCAGCGCGGTGAAGTGGCCGAAGGCGCCCTGGTGGACGGCCTCCACCGCGTGCCAGCCGAACCGGGTGGCGAGCACCCGGTCGCGGGCGGTGGGCGTGCCGCCGCGCTGGGTGTGGCCCAGGATCACCGGGCGGGCCTCCTTGCCGAGCAGGTCCTCCAGCTCGTGGGCGAGCCGGGTGCCGATCCCGCCGAAGGTCTGGTGACCGTACTGGTCCACCTCGCCGTGGTCGAAGCGCAGCGTGCCGGGCATCGGCTTGGCGCCCTCGGCGACCGCGATGATGGCGAACTTCTTGCCGCGCGAGAAGCGCTCCTCGATCATCCGGGCCACCGCCTCGATGTCGAAGGGCTTCTCCGGGATCAGGATGCCGTGGGCGCCGGCCGCCATGCCCGCGGTGAGCGTGATCCAGCCGGTGTGGCGCCCCATCAGCTCCACCACCATGACCCGCTGGTGCGACTCGGCGGTGGTCTTGAGCCGGTCGATGGCCTCGGTGGCCACGTGCACGGCGGTGTCGAAGCCGAAGGTGACGTCGGTGGCGTCGATGTCGTTGTCGATGGTCTTGGGCACGCCCACCACCGGCAGGCCGGACTCGCTGAACATCTTGGCGGCGGTCAGGGTCCCCTCGCCGCCGATCGCGATCAGCGCGTCGATGCCGAGCTTGTCGGCCAGCGGCCGGGCGTTCTGCACCGCCCACTCGATCTTCTCGCGGTGCACCCGGGCCGAGCCGAGGATGGTGCCGCCCAGGGTGAGCAGGCCGGTGACGTCGTCGTGCCCGACCAGCCGGCCGCGGCCCTCGATCAGGCCCAGGAAACCGTCCTCGATGCCGAGGATCTCGTCCCCGTGCACGTCCACTCCCCGGTGCACCACCGAACGGATCACCGCGTTGAGCCCGGGACAGTCGCCACCGCTGGTCAGCACACCGATTCGCATGGACAGCAGGGTACGCGGTACGCCACCCGGCCCCCTGCCGCGGCGCTCCGCCGGGCCGCGGGAGCACGGCGGGCGGCGGTGCGACGGGCCGCGGCGGGCGGCCCTCACTCGGCGAAGTGGTCCCAGCCGGCCGTCCGGTCCCAGGGCGCGCCGTCGACCGTGACCCGGCCCTTGCCGGCGCTCCGGGCCACCCCGGTCACCTCACCCACCACCCGCCAGCGGGCAGGCAGTTGGACGCTGCGCGGGAAGGTCGCCACGATCGCGTGGTCCTCGCCGCCGGAGAGCACCCAGACCAGCGGGTCCACCCCGACCGCCTGGCCGATGTCCGCCATCTGCGCCGGCACGTCGAAGTCGGCGGCGTGCAGGTCGATGTCCACGCCGCTGGCCGTCGCGACGTGCCCCAGGTCGGCGACCAGGCCGTCGCTCACGTCGATCATCGCGGTGGCGCCGAGCTCGCTGGCCGCCGGGCCCGCGTGGTACGGCGGCTCGGGACGCCGGTGCGCCTCGACGAAGGCGCGCGGCGAGCGGAACCCGCGGGAGAGCACCGTCAGCCCCGCCGCCGACCAGCCCAGCCAGCCGGTCACCGCCACCACGTCACCCGGCTGGGCGCCGGAGCGGCGCACCGCGGCGCGGCCCTGGAGGTCGCCCAGCGCGGTGATGGCCAGCGTGATGGTCTCCCCGCGCACCACGTCGCCGCCGACCACGGCGGCGCCCGCCACCTGGCACTCGTCGCGCAGCCCGTCCATCAGTTCGGTGGCCCAGGTGGTCGGCAGGTCGGCCGGGACCACCAGGCCCAGCAGTATCGCGGTCGGCACCGCGCCCATCGCGGCGATGTCGGCGAGGTTCTGGGCGGCGGACTTGCGGCCCACGTCGTAGGCGGTGGACCAGTCGCGGCGGAAGTGCCGACCCTCGATCAGCACGTCGGTGGTGGCCACCACGCGGCTGTCCGGGGCGAGGACCACGGCCGCGTCGTCGCCCGGGCCGATCTCCACCGCCGCGGTGAGCGGCAGCCGGGCGGTGAGCTCCCGGATGAGCCCGAACTCGCCGAGCTCGCCCACGGTCCCCTGCATATGCCGTCCTCTCCCGATGCCTACCGGACCACGCGGTGCGGGGTGCTGCGCGCTCCCCGCGCGAAGCGTACGCCCCTGGGCCCGCCCGGGGTCTCCCCTCCCGGGCCCGGGGCGCGGTAGCGTGGTGATCCAGTCTCTTGCGGCGTGCCCGCACCACCACCCAGCCGCGCGGGCCGCTCCAGCGTCGAACAACCAGTCGTACCGGCAGTCGTGCACCACCCGTGCACCACCTCTGCAACCAGTCGTGCGTCCAGTCGGACCACCACCCCCAGCCGCCGGGAGGTCCTCCGTGGTACAGGCCTACATCCTGATCCAGACCGAAGTGGGCAAGGCCACCGCCGTGGCCGAGTCCATCGCCAAGATCGAAGGCGTCCTGCAGGCCGAGGACGTGACCGGCCCCTACGACGTGATCGTCCGGGCCGAGGCGGGCACCGTCGACGACCTGGGTCGCCTGGTCGTCGCCCAGATCCAGCAGGTCGAGGGCATCACCCGGACGCTGACCTGTCCCGTGGTGCACATCTAGCGAGGAGCGACGAACAGCGCGCACCCGCCGCGCCGGAGCCCGCCAGGGGCGATCCGGCGCGGCGGTGTCGTGTCACGGCTGGAACGGAGCGAGGAGCGTCGGCGCCGGGTCAAGAGCGCCCGGCGGCGAGCGAGCTCCAAAAAGGGGACCTCTCAGCGCAGCCCGGTGGAGCGGCGCAGCGCCGCCTGCAGCAGCCGGTCGATCAGCTCGCGGTAGGGCACGCCGGTGGCCTCCCACATCTTCGGGTAGGCCGAGATCGGCGTGAAGCCGGGCATGGTGTTGATCTCGTTGACCACCCAGCGGCCGTCGGTGAGCAGGAAGAAGTCCACCCGGGCCAGGCCCTCGCAGCCGAGCGCCTCGAAGGCGGCCACCGCCAGGCGGCGGATCTCGGCGCTCTGCGAGCCGTCCAGCTCGGCGGGGATCCGCACCTCGGAGGAGTCGATGTACTTGGCCTCGAAGTCGTAGAACTCGTAGCCGCCGCCGACCAGGATCTCGGCCGGCACGCTGGCCCGCGGGCCGTCCTCGAACTCCAGCACCGCGCACTCGATCTCGCGGCCCTCGAGCATCGCCTCGACGATCACCTTCGGGTCGTGCCGGCGGGCCTCCTCGATCGCCCGGTCGAGCTCGGCGGGGTCCTTGACCTTGGTGATCCCGATGCTGGAGCCGGCCCGGCAGGGCTTGACGAAGACCGGCAGGCCCAGCTCGGCGATCCGCTCGCGGGCGGCGGCGCGGCCGGCCTCGCTCTCCCAGTCGCGCGGGCGGACCACGGTGTACGGGCCGATCCCGATGCCGAAGGAGACCAGCACCCGCTTGGTGTACTCCTTGTCCATGCCGACCGCGCTGGCCAGCACGCCGGAGCCCACGTAGGGCACGCCGGAGAGTTCCAGCAGGCCCTGGACGGTGCCGTCCTCGCCCCACGGGCCGTGCAGCAGCGGCAGCACCACGTCGACCTCGCCGAGCAGCTTGGGCACCGCGCCCGGCTCGCTCCACAGCACCTCGCGGGAGGCCGGGCTGGCGGGCAGCACGACCTCGCCCTCGGCCTGTTCGGCGAGCTGCGCGACGTCCGGCAGCACGCCGTCGGTGATGGCCATCCTGGCCGGGTCGTCACCGACCAGGGCCCAGCGGCCCTCGTGGGTGATGCCGATCGGCAGCACGTCGTACTTCGTGCGGTCGATGGCGTTCAGGACGCTGCCGGCCGTGGAGACGGAGATCGCGTGCTCGGAGCTGCGGCCGCCGAAGACGAGGGCGACCCGCGGCTTGCGCTCGGGGCTCGCGGCGTGGGGGGAGGTCGTTTCGATGCTCATATCGGAGTTGAGACTACCGTGCGAGCCCTGCGGTTCCCGGGCGGCGCCACCCGGGCTACCGGCCCGCGCCACCGGCCCGCCCCGGTGGCCGGCCGGCCACCGCCGCAGGTCAGCGCTCCGGCTTCGCCGAGCGGGCCATCAGGCGGCCGAGCACCTCCTGGGTGGGCCGCCCGTTGTGCACGACGTCCACCACCGCCTCGACGATCGGCATGTCGACGCCGCTGCGCCGGGCCAGGTCCAGCACCGCCTCGCAGGACTTGACGCCCTCGGCGGTCTGCCGGGTGGCCGCCACCGTCTGCTCCAGCGTCATCCCGCGGCCGAGATTGACCCCGAAGGTGTGGTTGCGCGACAGCGGCGAGGAGCAGGTGGCCACCAGGTCGCCCATCCCGGCCAGGCCCGCGAAGGTGTACGGCTCGGCGCCCATCGCCACCCCGAGCCGGGTGATCTCGGCCAGCCCGCGGGTCATCAGGGTGGCCTTGGTGTTGTCGCCCAGCCCCATGCCGTCGGCCATCCCGACCGCCAGGCCGATCACGTTCTTGACCGCGCCGCCGAGCTCGCAGCCGACCACGTCGGTGTTGGTGTAGGCGCGGAAGTAGGGCGTGTGGCAGGCCCGCTGGAGCCGCTGGGCGACCGCCTCGTCGGCGCAGGCGACCACGGTGGCGGCCGGCTGCCGGTTGGCGATCTCCAGGGCGAGGTTGGGTCCGCTGACCACCGCGACCCGCTCCGGGCCGACCTCGGCCACCTCGCCGATCACCTCGCTGACCCGCTTGACGGTGCCCAGCTCGATGCCCTTCATCAGGCTCACCAGGACGGTCCGCGGGCCGATCAGCGGCGCCCAGGCGGTCAGCGACTCGCGCAGCTTCTGGGAGGGCAGCGAGAGCACCAGGAAGTCCGCCCCCGCCAGCGCGCCGGCCGCGTCGTCGGTCGCCGTGACGGCGTCCGGCAGCACGATGCCGGGCAGGTAGTCCGGGTTGGTGCGGGTGGTGTTGATGGCGTCCACCAACTCCTTGCGGCGGCCCCAGAGCGAGACCTCGCAGCCGGCGTCGGCGAGCACCATCGCGAAGGCGGTGCCCCAGGAGCCGGCGGTGAACACGGCGCAGCGCGTCATCGGCCGGCCTCCTTCTGCTGCTGCCGGCTCTGCTGGGTCTCGTCGGTGGCCTGCTTGGCCCGGTCGCGGGCCGCCGTGCGCAGGTCGTAGCGCTCGGCGGGGGCCTGCTCGCCGCGGATGCCCTCGAGCACCGCGGTGATCGCCGCCATGATGTCCTCGGTCGCCGAGCGCAGCACCTGCGCGGTCAGCTCCTGGCCCTGGTAGCGGCTCAGGTCGACCGGCGGGCCGGCCACCACCTGCACCCGGTGCCGCGGGAAGAGGCTCACCTTGGCCTTCTTCCCGCCCAGGCCCCGGCCGTAGGGCGGGACGATCTCGTGCGCGCCCCAGTGCGCCACCGGGATCACCGGCGCGCCGGTCATCAGCGCCACCCGGGCGGCCCCGCTCTTGCCGGTCATCGGCCAGATGTCCGGGTCGCGGGTGATCGTGCCCTCCGGGTAGAACTGCACGACCTGGCCGTCGTTGACCGCGTCGATGGCGGCCCGGAAGGCCTGGGCGGCGTCGGTGGAGTCGCGGTAGACCGGGATCTGGCCGGTCTTGCGGAGCATGAACCCGATGAACGGCACCGAGAAGAGCGAGGACTTGCCCAGGATCCGCGGCGGCCGGCCGCTGTTGTACTGGAAGTGGGCGTAGACCACCGGGTCGATCACCGAGTTGTGGTTCACCACCGTCAGGAAACCGCCCTCCTTGGGGAAGTTCTCCCAACCGCTCCACTCGGGCTTCACCAGCGCGGTCGTCACCGGCTTCACCAGGACCGCCGCGAAGCGGTACCAGATTCCGTAGTCGGCGTTGCCGAAACTGGCGTACGAGCGGCGGGCCACCCCAGGTCCTCCTCGTGTGGTGCGGCACGTGGGGTGCCGCGGCGGTCGGTTCGGCCATCCTCTCCGGGGCGCCCGGCCCTGTCGAGCAGGGGCCGCGCGGGCCGCGCCCCGAGTGACCAATCGCACGCCGCCCCCGGGAGAACTCCTGGCGGACCCGCACGGACCGGCGCGACAATGACGCGGATGACCGAGCACACCGTACGCCCCCTCGCCCCCGCCGCGCGGGACCGGTCGGCCGCCTGGACCCTGGTGCTGCCGCTGAAGCCGCTGGCCAGGGCCAAGAGCCGACTCGGCGGGTACGCCGGGGAGCGGCGCGCCGACCTCGCGCTGGCCTTCGCCCTGGACACCGTCGCGGCCGCGCTCGACTGCCCCGCGGTGGGCCGGGTGCTCGTGGTCTCGCAGGACCCGGTGGCGGGGCCGCTGCTGGCCGCGGCCGGCGCCGAACTGGTCACCGACGAACCGGGCGGTGGCCTCAACCCCGCGCTGGCGCACGGCGCCGCGCACGCGCGGAGGTCGCACCCCGGTACGCCCCTGGCCGCGCTCTCCGCCGACCTGCCGGCGCTGCGCCCGGCCGAACTGGCCCGGGTGCTGGCCGCGGTGCCGGCCGGCCGGCGGGCCTTCCTGGCCGACACCCCGGGGGTGGGCACCACGCTGCTGGCCTGCCAGGGCGGCCGCAGCCTGGAGCCCGCCTTCGGCGGCGCCTCGCGGCGCCGGCACACGGACGGCGGCGCGCTCGAACTCGCGCTGGCGGACGTGCCGTCGGTGCGCCGGGACGTGGACACCGCGGCGGACCTGGCCGAGGCGCTGCTGCTGGGCGTGGGGCCGTACACCGCCGAGGTGGCCGCGGCGCTGGTCTGACCCACGCGCCCGGCTGGCCCGCAACCCGCCCCGCAACCCGCCCCGCGACCCCGGTCCGGGCCGCGGACGGCGCGGGCCGGGCGGGCGCGGCGGCCGTATGCTGCAGGCATGCAGGCCACCGCGTTCACCTACGACCCCCAGACCCGGGCCGGCTCCGTCCTGCTGGACGACGGCACCCCGGTGCCCTTCGACGCCGCCGCCTTCGACGCCGGCGGCCTGCGGCTGCTGCGCCCCGGACAACGGGTGCGGATCCGCACCGAGGGCACCGGCGAGGCCCGCCGGGTGGTCTTCGTGACCCTGCAGACCTTCGCCGACCCGGCCGAGAACGCCGATCCGGCCGCATCCTGACGCACCGTCACCACGCGCCGCCCGGCGGCGCGTCCACCCCGTACGGCGCAACGCCGCGGCGGCCCGCCCTCCGAACCGGAGAGCGGGCCGCCGCGGCGTTGCACGGCCCCTGACGGGCCGTCAAGTGACCAGGTGGACCGGAGCGACTACTTCGCGGCGGTCTTGCGGGCCGTGGTCTTGCGGGTGGTGGTCTTCTTGGCCGGGGCGGTCTTCTTGACCGCGGCCGCCTTCTTCGCGACCGTCGCGGTGGCCTTCTTGGCCGTGGCGGTGGTCTTCTTCGCCGCAGCCGCCTTGGTGGCCGGAGCCGCCTTCTTCGCGGTGGCGGTGGTCTTCTTCGCCGCGGCCGCCTTGGTGGCCGGAGCCGCCTTCTTCGCGGTGGCGGTGGTCTTCTTGGCCGCGGCCGCCTTGGTGGCCGGAGCCGCGGCAGCGGCGGCGGCGCGCTTGGTGGCGGCGCGCTTCACGGCGGCGGTGGTGCCGCTCTTGCCCGGGGTGAGCGAGCCCTTGGGGGCCTTCTTCACCGAGGGGCCGTCCTTCGGCAGCTTCTTGCTGCCGCTGACCAGGTCCTTGAAGCCCTGGCCGGGGCGGAAGCGCGGCACCGAGGTCTTCTTGACCTTGACCTTCTCGCCGGTCTGCGGGTTGCGGGCGAAGCGCGCGGAGCGCTCCACCTTCTCGAAGGTGCCGAAACCGGTGACCGACACCCGGTCACCGGCCACAACGGCACGCACCATGGTGTCGAGCACTGCGTCGACGGCCTCTGCGGCAGCCTTGCGACCACCCAGCTGCTCGGCCACCGCTTCGACAAGCTGAGCCTTGTTCACGTCTTCCCCTTCAGAAACGGGCGCCGGATGATTCCATCCGTTCAATTCGCACGTTAGGCATCTATTTGCGGACTTTCAATTACCAAACGCGCGAATCACCCTAGTGTCGCAATGGATTTGCGCGTCTGCGACCTCAGCCGACGGGCGGGCGCCCCTCGTCGAGGTCCTGCACAAAGCGACTCAACCGCCGTGCCGCCTCCGGGAGATCGCGCTTGGCGGTCTCGGTGACGATCAACAGCTGCCGGGTGAGAGCGGTCTTTGCCCCAGCGGACACGTGCAGCGCGTGCACGCGGGCGTGAGCCTGCTTCAACCGCTCTGCCACAAGCGCGTAGAGCGCCGCGACTTCCGGGTCGTCCGGTCCCTCAGCGGGTGAGGTCTCGACGTCCAGCCGATCGTCAATTCGACTCCCGGCATCCCGGACCGCGAACTCCGACGACACGGGATCGCTGCCCGCGTACGGAGGTTCGTGGTGCCGGTGCATGCTCTGATTGTGCCATCTACTCAGAGTTGCGACGCGCGGGCCCCATCCTGGGACAAATCCGGGCCCGGATGTTCACTCGACGTCAGCAGTGAACTCCCCCCCGCAACCGACCGATGGCCCGCCCCCCTTCCGGGGAGCGGGCCATCGGGCACGGCGTCAGAATGCGGCGGCTCAGCGCACCGGCAGAGTGAGCGGCTTGAACGCCGGCCGGGTCCGCTCGAACGCGGTGATGTCATCAGCGTTCTGCAGCGTGATGCTGATGTCGTCCAGGCCGTTCAGCAGCCGCCAGCGGACGTTCTCGTCCAGTTCGAACGAAGCCGTCACGCCCTGCGCGCGCACCTCGCGGGCCTGCAGGTCGACGGTGATCTCGGCGCTCGGATCGGCCTCGATCAGGGTCCAGAGCTGATCCACCGTCTCCTGCGGCAGCACCACCGTGAGCAGGCCGTTCTTCAGCGAGTTGCCGCGGAAGATGTCGGCGAACCGCGAGGAGATCACGGCCTGGAAACCGTAGTTCTGCAGGGCCCAGACGGCGTGCTCGCGCGACGATCCGGTGCCGAACTCCGGACCGGCCACCAGGACGGTGGCGCCCGCGCGCTCGGGGCTGTTCAGGATGAACGACTCGTCCTTGCGCCAGGCTTCGAAGAGTCCGTCCTCGAAACCCGAGCGGGTGACCTTCTTGAGCCAATGGGCGGGGATGATCTGGTCGGTGTCCACATTGCTGCGGCGCAGCGGGACGCCCCGACCGGTGTGGGTGGTGAACTTCTCCATCGCTCAGACCTCCGCGGCGACGTTGGACGGCAGATCGGACGGGGCGGCCAGCGTGCCGAGCACGGCGGTGGCGGCGGCGACCTGGGGCGAGACCAGGTGGGTGCGCCCGCCCTTGCCCTGGCGCCCCTCGAAGTTGCGGTTCGAGGTGGAGGCGCAGCGCTCGCCGGGGGCCAACTGGTCGGGGTTCATGCCCAGGCACATCGAGCAGCCCGCGTGCCGCCATTCGGCGCCGGCGGCGGTGAAGACCTTGTCCAGGCCCTCCTCGACGGCCTGCAGGGCGACCCGCACCGAACCGGGCACCACCAGCATCCGCACGCCCTCGGCGACGGTGCGGCCCTCGATGACGGCCGCGGCGGCCCGCAGGTCCTCGATCCGGCCGTTGGTGCAGGAGCCGACGAAGACCGCGTCCACGGTGACCTCGCGCAGCGGGGTGCCCGCCCGCAGGCCCATGTACGTCAGGGCGTTCTCGGCGGCGACCCGCTCCTGCGGGTCGGCGAAGGAGGCCGGGTCGGGCACGCTGGCGCCCAGCGGGGCGCCCTGGCCCGGGTTGGTGCCCCAGGTGACGAACGGGGTCAGCTCGGAGGCGTCGATGAGGACCTCGGCGTCGAAGACCGCGTCCTCGTCGGTGGCCAGCGTCTTCCAGTAGGCGACCGCGGCGTCCCAGTCCTCGCCCTGCGGGGCGTGCGGACGGCCCTGGAGGTAGTCGAAGGTGGTCTGGTCCGGGGCGATCATGCCGGCCCGGGCGCCCGCCTCGATGGACATGTTGCAGATGGTCATCCGGGCTTCCATCGACAGCCCGCGGATCGCCGAACCGCGGTACTCCAGGACGTAGCCCTGGCCGCCGCCGGTGCCGATGCGGGTGATGATCGCCAGGATCAGGTCCTTGGCGGTGACGCCCTCGGGCAGTTCGCCCTCCACCGTGATCGCCATCGTCCTGAACGGCGCCAGCGGCAGCGTCTGGGTGGCCAGCACGTGCTCGACCTGGCTGGTGCCGATGCCGAACGCCAGCGCGCCGAACGCGCCGTGGGTGGAGGTGTGGGAGTCGCCGCAGACCACCGTGGTGCCGGGCTGGGTCAGTCCCAGCTGCGGGCCCACCACGTGGACCACGCCCTGCTCGACGTCGCCCAGCGAGTGGATCCGCACACCGAACTCGGCCGCGTTGCGGCGCAGGGTCTCCAGTTGCACCTTGGAGACCGGGTCCGCGATCGGCTTGTCGATGTCGAGGGTGGGTGTGTTGTGGTCCTCGGTGGCGATCGTCAGGTCGGTGCGGCGGACGGTGCGCCCGGCCAGGCGCAGGCCGTCGAACGCCTGCGGGCTGGTCACCTCGTGCAGCAGGTGCAGGTCGATGTAGAGCAGGTCGGGCTCGCCCTCGGCGCGCCGGACGACGTGGTCGTCCCAGACCTTCTCTGCGAGTGTCCGTCCCATCGCGTTCCCTCCAGCCGGCCGCTCTGCCGGCCTTCTCGTGTCGTTGAGGTCACTTCCCGTGCCGCCGCCCTCGTGGGGGGCACGCGCCGGTCGACCCGCACACCGGATCGGTGACCCCGGGCAGGCCGGTGGAACGGGCCTGCTCCGAGGGTGTCTCCCGGGCTGCTTCATCCAGAGTGGCGCTTTTCTCCGCGGATTGAACTTGCGTCTCGCGGAATGAGACTGCAGTATCGACGTATGGACAACTCTAGCGGCGTCGGCGTTCTCGACAAGGCCGCTCTGGTGCTGAGCGCACTGGAGTCGGGCCCCGCCACGTTGGCGGGGCTGGTCGCCGCCACCGGCCTGGCGCGGCCCACCGCCCACCGACTCGCCGTCGCACTCGAACACCACCGCCTGGTCACCAGGGACATGCAGGGCCGGTTCATCCTCGGCCCCCGACTCGCCGAACTCTCCGCCGCCGCGGGCGAGGACCGGCTGCTCGCCACCGCCGGCCCAGTGCTCACGCACCTGCGCGACGTCACCGGGGAGAGCGCGCAGCTCTACCGCCGGCAGGGCGAGATGCGCATCTGCGTGGCCGCCGCCGAGCGGCTCTCCGGCCTGCGCGACACCGTGCCGGTCGGCAGCACGCTGCCGATGAAGGCCGGTTCGGCCGCGCAGGTGCTGCTCGCCTGGGAGGAGCCCGAACGGCTCCACCGCGGGCTGCAGGGCGCCCGCTTCACCGCCACCGCGCTCAGCGGCGTGCGGCGCCGCGGCTGGGCCCAGTCGATCGGCGAGCGGGAGCCGGGCGTCGCCTCGGTCTCCGCGCCGGTCCGCGGTCCCTCCAACCGCGTGGTGGCCTCGGTCTCGGTCTCCGGCCCCATCGAGCGGCTCACCCGCCACCCGGGCCGGCTGCACGCGCAGGCCATCATCGAAGCCGCCAACCGCCTCACCGACGCCCTGCGCCGGGGCTGAGGCCCCCGACGACCGAACGCCCCGCCCGGGATCCGGAGCGGGGCGTTCTGGGCGGTGGACGCGGGACGGCGACGGCCGGGGGCGGTCCGGGGAGGCTTCACCGGGCCCGGAAACAGAAAAACCCCCGGATGACCGGGGGTGTTACCACTGGCTGGGGTACCAGGACTCGAACCTAGACTAAATGAACCAGAATCACTCGTGCTGCC
>NZ_BAAALF010000184.1:12668-16493 GCF_039528135.1 Kitasatospora nipponensis
TCGAACCTAGACTAAATGAACCAGAATCACTCGTGCTGCCAATTACACCATACCCCATCAGAACGCAACCCCTGCTCGGGGTCTTGCTCGATGCTTGCGCCGGGCTCCGCTCGGTCGTTCCTGGCGAGGTCTCTGGTCCCTCTCCGTTCCCTTGCGGGCGGCGCAGAAAGAACATTACCCGACGCCCGGCCCCGCTCCAAAATCGATAACCGCAGGCAGGCCGCGGGCCTGGTCACAGCCGTCCGCCACGACCAGGCCCGATGCGCCCTCAGGCGCCCGGCCCACCGGGCCGATCAGCCGCGGGCGACCACCTTGTTGGCCAGCGTGCCGATGCCCTCGATGTGCACGGCGACCTCGTCGCCGACGGCCAGCGGACCGACCCCGGCGGGGGTGCCGGTGAGGATGACGTCGCCCGGCAGCAGCGTCATGGCCTCGGAGACGTGCGCCACCAGCTCCGCCACCGAGCGGACCATCTGCGAGGTGCGGCCGTCCTGGCGCAGCTCGCCGTTGACCGTGCAGGTGACCGCCAGGTCGGCCGGGTCGAGGTCGGTCTCGATCCACGGGCCGAGCGGGCAGGAGGTGTCGAAGCCCTTGGCCCGGGCCCACTGGCCCTCGCGCTGCTGCACGTCACGCGCGGTCACGTCGTTGGCGCAGGTGTAACCGAGGATCACCTCGGGCACCCGGGAGACCGGGACCTCGCGGCACATCCGGCCGATCACCACGGCGAGCTCCGCCTCGTACTGCACGTCCGAGGAGAACGGCGGGTAGGCGATCGACTCGGTGGGGCCGATCACCGCGGTGGAGGGCTTGAAGAAGGTGAGCGGGACCTCGGGGACGTCGTGGCCCAGTTCGGCGGCGTGCGCCGCGTAGTTGCGGCCGACCGCGACGATCTTGCTGGGCAGCATCGGGGTCAGCAGCCGGACCTCCGCCAGCCGGAAGCTCTCCCCGGTCGGCTGGGGCTGGCCGAAGGGGTGGCCGGCCAGCGCGTGCACCACCAGGGACTGCGGCTGGGAGGCGTCACCCTCCACCACCCCGAAGGAGACGCTGCCCGCGGCCAGCCCTCCCTCTCTGGCAGAACGGCCTTCGCGGACGGCGAACCTGGCAATGCGCACGGTGGGGGTGCCTCTCGGTGCGGTGTCGATGCGGCTCCAGGCTAGCGGGCGACCAACGGGCGAGGGCGCCGCCACCAGGGGTGACGGCGCCCTCGGGCGCTGCTGCACGGAACCGGCCGCGGGGGCCGGGCGCCCGCGACGGCGGGGCGGATCAGCCCTGCTGCTGCTCGGGCACCGTCATCAGGATGGTGCGCCGCGGGTTGGCGGTGCTGGTGGGCAGCTCGGAGGCGTACTCGACCGGCTCACCGGAGGTGCGCGCACCCGGCAGCTGGCTGAAGTCCGCCACCGAGGCCAGGGTCGTCCGGCGCGGGTTGGCCGTCGGGCGGGAGCCGAGCGTCGACTTGGGGACCGACTTGGCCGGCATCTGGGACATCGCTTCACACCTCGGGTTGGGGCGCCCCGGCAGGGGCGGAGCTACTGACGCGTCTACAACGAGCCAGCGTAGGGATCTCTTTCCACAGAGACCGTGACCAAAGCTACACATTAGCCTGTGAGTTTGCTCACAATTCGCTGAAGAAGGCCCCCATATTGGATATTTCACCCAAGAAGTAAATTCCGACAATAGCGAAGTACCGGACAAACCAGGAGCCTCCCGCATCGGCGACTCTCGGCCAACCGGCCGTGCGGTGTCCGAAAAGTGCGGTATTCGCTCCCCCGGAGGCACCGTCCGTGAGGCGCCGCGCGCACTCGGTAGCACCGGCCCGGCCGCCACCCCGCCCCTTGTTGGAGTCCCCTCGCTGTGCTGGAATGCCACGAACCGCCGGAGGCAAACCCTCCCTGGCACTGCGAACACCGCGAACCGCGATCCCATCGACCGCCCGCCGGTCCATCCGCAGTGCTGAGGGGCTACCCACGGCGGCACGCGTGCATTCCCGGATCGGCCGGGATGCGAGACGAAACTCGACACCGCCCCGTCCTCGGCAACGCGGAGGGGCGCCCGGTCCAGAGGTTGCGACGCCAGTGCAGGGACGTTTCAAAAGGGGTAGCGGCGCCGCAGGCCACCCGGAGTCGCCCGAGCCCGTAGCTGCCCCCCATCAGTCGGAGCCGGACCCCCTCCTGGGCGACCGGCTGACGAGCGGGGCCCCCGAACCCGAGTCCGGCACCGAGGACGGCGCGGCCGACGGCCGTGCGGGCACCCGTGCGCGGCTGCGCGGCTCGCTGACCCGCCGCCGGGCCACCGGTTTCGGCCGACTGCGGATGCGCAACTGGCGCATCCGCACCCGGCTGATCGCGCTGCTGCTGCTCCCCGTGGTGGTCGCGCTGGCCCTCGGTGGCCTGCGCATCTCCAGCTCGGTGCAGAGCTCCCAGCAGCTGGCCCAGATGGCGAGCCTGAGCGACCTGGCCTCCAAGGCCACCGCGCTGGCCGACGCGCTGGAGAACGAGCGCGACATCAGCGCCGGCCCGCTGACCGCCAAGCAGGGCGTGCAGGACGACGACGTCACCACCGCGCGCAAGAAGACGGACGACCTGAGCAAGGCGTACAACGCGCGCGCCGACAGCTTCGACGGCATGGACCTGTCCGGCGGCAACTCGCTGCTCATGCAGGTCCGAAGCGACATGCTGCTGCTCTCGCAGTTCCGCAACAACGCCTACACGCAGATCGACAACATCGAGGCCACGGTCGCGTCCTACGACACGATCATCAAGGACCTGCTGTCGATCAGCCAGGACATCGCGCTCGCCTCCTCCAACCCCGACCTGGTCAAGGCCACCCGGGCACTGCAGCAGTTCTCGCTGGAGAAGGAGAGCAGCTCGATGCAGCGCGCGCTGATCAGCGCCGCGCTCGCCCGGCCGGGCCCCAACGGCCCCGACCTCTCCACCTCGGACCAGAGCTTCGGTGTCCGTCTGCAGACCTCCTCGCTGAACGCGGTCACCAACTTCAGCGCGATCTACGGCACCACGCCGGCCCAGAAGCTGCTCGCCCGGCTGAGCTACAACTCGGAGATCACCCTCTCCGACCGGTTCGCCCGCCAGGTGCTGCAGGCCAACGGCATCAAGCAGGTCCAGAGCAACGGCTACAAGGACTGGTACGACCAGGCCAGCGTCCGGATCGCCACCGAGCGCGGCATCGAGAACCAGCTGCTCGAGGAGCTCAAGGGCAAGGCCCAGAGCCTGCAGGCCCAGGCCGACAACGACACCATCCTCAACGGTGTGCTGATCGCCCTGGTGCTGCTCGTCGCCGTCATCGGCGCCGCCCTGGTGGCCCGCTCGATGGTGCGCTCGCTGACCAAGCTGCAGACCGCCGCCGAGGACGTCGCCGAGCGGCGACTGCCCGAGCTGGTCAAGACGCTCTCCGAGAGCGACCCGCACGACGTCGACGTCACCGTCGAGCCGGTCGGTGTCGACTCGTCCGACGAGATCGGCCACGTGGCGCACGCCTTCGACATGGTGCACAGCGAGGCCGTACGCCTCGCCGCCGAACAGGCGCTGCTGCGAGGCAACATCAACGCGATGTTCACCAACCTCTCGCGCCGCAGCCAGGGCCTCATCCAGCGCCAGCTGTCGCTGATCTCCGAGCTCGAGAGCCGCGAGGCCGACCCCGACCAGCTGGCCAGCCTCTTCAAGCTCGACCACCTCGCGACCCGCATGCGCCGCAACGGTGAGAACCTGCTCGTCCTCGCCGGTGAGGACCCCGGCCGCCGCTGGACCCGCCCGGTCCCGCTGGTCGACGTGCTGCGCGCCGCGGCCTCCGAGGTGGAGCAGTACGAGCGCA
>NZ_BAAALF010000185.1:0-11494 GCF_039528135.1 Kitasatospora nipponensis
GACGGAGCCGCGCGCGGACCCGCCAGTGCCCCGGCCCCGGCGCGGCTGTTTGGTCGGCCAGAGCAGCACGTAGGCCGTCGAGAGCACCACGAAGGCGAGCCGGACCAGCCCGCGCACCGAGTCGGAGGGGATGAGCAGCGTCCCGCCGTAGAGCGAGGCCAGCGCGATCCAGCTCCACCAGGGCACCAGCCGGCGCTGGCCGACCGCGTCCCAGAGCAGCGTGCCCAGCAGGATCGAGGCCGTGTAGTACGTGTAGACGCTCGGGTCGAGCAGGATCCGGGCGTTCGCCCCGACCAGCACCACCGCCGGCCAGCGACCGCGCCGCACCGCGAGCGCGCCCAGGCCCATGCCGATGGCGAACTGGGCCGGGCGGTCCCACCACGGGGTGGAGGGGTCGGAGACGCCCAGCCAGCGCAGCGAGGAGGCCGGCTGGTTGGGGATGGTGAACTTGGCGGCCGCCAGCGATCCCAGGTTGCCCAGGTAGAACGGCAGCCAGGCGATCGCGACCAGGCCGCAGAACCAGCCCAGGGTGCGCAGCCAGGTCGGCCGCGGCAGGGCCAGGACCAGCGGCAGGAAGGAGATCGCCCAGGGTTTGGAGTCCACCGCCAGGGCCAGGAAGATGCCGACCGCGGTGGGTTTGTTGCGGGCCAGCGCGTGCACGGCCAGCGTGGTGAAGAAGAGCGCCAGCACGTCGTCGAGGTGGGCGAAGCGCACCGAGACCTCGACCCACATCGGCATGAAGGCCAGACCCGCGATCAGGATCCGCTGCTGCAGCCGGCGGTGGTTGGTCCCGGTGCCGCGGTAGTACCAGGCGGCCGTGCGGCCCACCAGGACCAGCATCACCAGGCCGAGCGCCGACATCGTCCCCTCGGCCAGCAGCTGGCCGACCCGGTCGGGGAAGGGCGCGAAGAGCCGCGCGGCGGCCAGACTGACCGGGCCGATCTGCAGCTCCGGGTGGTGGGCGTAGAGCGAGAGCCCACCGCCGGACTGGTTGTTGAAGAGGAGCTGCTCGCCCTCGCGCAGGTAGTGCCAGGAGACGCCGCCGCTGGGCTCGACGATCAGGAACCAGGCGATCGTCCAGACCACCAGCAGGGCGTGGTGTCTGCGGATGGGAAGTCTCGCGATCCGGCCCGTGTTCGACTCGTAATCGGTCGGACTCTCACTCGCGCTCGCTCCGCGCACCTGTTCCTCTTCCCCGCACCGGCCCCCTCGGCCGGACATCCTATGCGATCAGTGAGAACAGCCGACCAATCCATGGCGTCCGGCGGAACGGCCGGGGCCCGTCCGAGCCACTGCTCGGAGGGGCCCCGGAGCGGAACCTCAGGGCCCGTTCGACGGACCTGCCAGGTCAGGCGTGCCGCGCACCCGACTTGCGGCGGCGCAGCAGCACCAGGGTGCCGACACCGGCCGCCAGCACGGTGGCACCGGCGATGGCGATCGGGGTCGCGTCGTCGCCGCCACCGGTGTAGGCCAGGCTCTTGTCGTTGGTCGCGGCCTGGGTCTTGGCGGCCTGCACCGCGGTCGGCGCGATCGGCAGGGCGACCGCCTTGGGCGGCTCGACCGGGAAGGTCACGATCGCGTCGCTGCTGGAGGAGGACGCCGACGCGGAGGGCTTGACCGTCTTGGACGCCGAGGCGGAGGCGGAGGCGGAGGCGGAGGCGGAGGCGGACTTGCTGGTGCTCGCGGAGGCGCTGGCCGAGGCGGAGGTGCTCGCGCTGGCCGAGGCGCTCGCCGACGTCGAGGTGCTGGCGCTGGCCGAGGGCGAGGCCGACTCCGAGGGGGAGGCGCTCGTCGAGGGCGAGGTGCTGGCACTGGTCGACGGGGAGGCCGAGGCCGAGGCCGACGGGCTGGTGGAGGTGCTCGCGCTGGCCGAGGCGGAGGGCGAGGTGCTGTGGCTCGGGCTCGGGGTCGGGCTGTCGTCGTCGCCGCCACCCTCCACGATGCAGAACCAGGACGGCGCGCTGTAGGTGAGCTGACCGGCCGCGGTGGGCTGCTGGTCGGCGTCCACCGGCGCCCAGTAGGCGAGGAACTGCGCCTCGGCGGGGCCGATCGGCGCGTTGTCCGGCAGGCCGAGCTTGACCTTGATGGAGATCGACTTGCCGGCCTGGACGAAGAGCAGGCCCTCGGCGGCCGGGCCGCCGTTGTCGTCGACCGGGCCGAGCACGCGCACGTCGGGCATGCTGTCCGGGATGACGCTGTGCTGCCAGTCCTTGTCCTGGGTGCGGCGGTAGTCCACGGCCAGCGACTTGTTGCTGAGGTCGTGGTCCTTGTTCTGGAACTTGATCGCCGGGTAGAAGACCAGGTCGGCACCGGAGCGGTTGGTCAGCTCGACGGTGAACTCGGTGTCCTCGTCGCCCGCCTCGATGCGGTGCGGCAGGTCCTTGACCTGGAGCTTGGGGCGGGAGTTCTTCGGGACGGCCTTGTCGACGTTGGCCTGGTCCGCGGCGGACAGGCCGGTCGAGTCGTCGCCGCCGGCGTCGGCGGAGGCCGACGCCGACGCCGAGGCGCTGGAGGCGATGGCGGCGAACGAGAGCGGGGCGTTGAGCGGGGCCGCCGAGGCCACGTGGGCCCCGGTCAGGATGACCGAGGAGGCCAGTGTGCCGGCAGCGGCAAGGGCAAGTCTGCGACGCATGGGTAGAGCACCTCACGGGGGATATGCACCGACCGGAAGCCGCCGGAGCGCGATGGCGTGCCGCTGCGCCCGGTTGGGTCGGCCCGGGGCGGCAGAGAGTCCGACGGAGACTATCGGACTGACAGCTCCTCATAGAAGTCGGGTTCGACACCGTCTCACGGGTATTTCGGAGCCCCTTGCCGCACACCGGCGCTCGGCATACGACGAAACCTGACGAACCCGCCGCAATCCCCGCACGGGGTGGGATGGCGGCGGGTTCGCACCGGGATCGCGGCGGGTTCGCGGCCGGGTCGGCCCGGCGGGGGGTCAGCCCACCGAGGTGTTGTAGCTGTCGATCGCCGGCTGGATGGCCTTCACGGCGTCCGCGAGCGCCTGCGCGGCCGGCTTGCCGCCGATGGTCTGCTGGATCGCCGTCTCGACGCCCTTGCGCGCCTGCGGCATCACCCCGAGCAGGCAGCCGGCCGTGGCCGGGGCGGCCTTGGTGGCGTGCAGCTCGTCGATCGCGGTCTGGAACTGCGGGTACTTCGCCAGCCAGGCCTTGTCCTTGGGGTCCTCCAGCGCCTTGCTGTTGGTCGGGAAGTAGCCGGTCCCGGTGTGCCAGGTGGCCTGCTGGGCGGGGTCGCTGAGGAACTTGACGAACTCCCAGGCGGCCCGCTGCTCGGCGTCCGAGTGCCCCGGTCCGTCGATCCACAGCGAGGCGCCGCCGACCACCGGGCCGCCCGCGTCGGCGTCGGTGATCTTCGGGAAGGGCGCGGTGGCCACGGTGAACTTGGCCGCCTGGGTGTAGCCGCCGAGCACGCCGGTGGACTCCAGGTTCATCGCCATCCGGCCGGCCTTGAAGGCGGCCTGCGCGTCGGCGGTGACCGGCCCGGTGTTCACCGCGTACCCGCCCTTGACCAGGTCAGCCCACCACTGCAGCACCTCGGCGCCCTGCGGCGAGTCGTAGACCACCTTGGTCGCCTTGGCGTCGCGGCCGTTGCCCTGGTCGCAGTAGAGGCTGCCGGACTCGGCCAGCAGCTGCTCGACGAACCAGCCGTAGATCGCGGCGCCGAAGCCGTACTGGGTGGTCTGGCCACTGCCGTCCTTGACGGTGAGCTTCTTGGCCGCCTCGCCCAGCTCGGCCAGCGTCCGCGGCGGCTGGGCCGGGTCGAGGCCGGCCGCCTTGAACGCGTCCGCGTTCAGGTAGAGCAGCGGCATCGAGGAGTTGAACGGCATCGAGTCGAGCTTGCCGCCGACCGTGTAGTAGCTGCGGATGTTCGGTTCGATGTCGGCCAGCTGGTAGCCGTCCTTGTCCACGAAGCCCTGCACCGGGACGGTCTGCTTGGAGTCGATCATGAACCGGGTGCCGATGTCGTAGACCTGCACCAGCGAGGGCGTGGCCTTCTGCTGCACCGAGGCCTTGTACTTGGCGATCACGTCGTCGTAGGTGCCCTGGAAGAGCGGCTTGACCTCGATCTTGCCCTGGTGCGCCTGGTTGAAGGCGTCGACCAGGCTGGTCAGCACGGTGGCGTTCTGGCCGGTCATGGCGTGCCAGAAGGTCACCGTGGTGACGCCCTTGGCGTCCGCGAGCGCCTGCGGGCCCGGCGCGCCCGCCTGGTCCGAACCGCTCTTGGAGCTGGAGCTGCAGGCGGTCAGGGCGAGCCCTGCCACGATGGTCGCGGCGATGAGTCTGCGCACGTCGAATCCCCTTGTCAGGTGCGGTGCAGTGTCAAGTGCGGTGCGGTCGGAGTCGGTGGCGGTGCGGTCGGTGGCGGTGCGGTCGGTGGCGGTGGCTGCGGCGGCCCGGGCGGATCAGCGCACGGCCCCGGCGGTCAGCCCGCGGACGATGAAGCGCTGCCCGAACACCACCAGGGCCAGCGTCGGCAGCAGCGAGAGCAGCACCCCGGCCAGGATCAGCCCGGGGTCGGCGGAGTCGGCCACCCGCAGGCCGGTCAGCCCGATCTGCAGGGTCTGCATCTGCGCGGTCCGGGTGATGATCAGCGGCCAGAAGTACTGGTTCCAGGCCGACAGGAAGACGTAGATCGCGATCGCGGCCAGCGAGGGCCGGTTCAGCGGCACCAGCACCCGCCACAGGAAGCGCCAGTGGCCGGCCCCGTCCAGCCGGGCGGCGTCCCGCAGCTCGGTCGGGAACTGCCGGAAGGACTGGCGCAGCATGAAGGTGCCGAACCCGGAGGCGAGGAAGGGCAGCACCAGCGCGGGGTAGCTGTTGGCCAGTCCCCAGTCGGAGAGCATCAGGTAGTTGGGGATCAGCACCGCCTCGCCCGGGACCATCAGGGTGGCCAGGAAGACGCCGAAGACGGCACCGCGCCGGCGCAGCGGCAGGAAGACCAGCGCGTACGCCGCCAGGATCGAGGTGAGCAGCTGGGCGGTGGTGATGGCGCCGGCGACGATCGCCGAGTTGGCGTACTGCCGCAGCAGCGGCACCGAGCGGGCCGCGCCGGCGAAGTTCGCCGTGGTGACGTGGTGCGGGACCAGCGCGGGCGGGTAGGTGGCCAGGTCGGCCGGGGTCATGAAGGCGCCCGCCACCACGTAGTACACCGGGAAGACCACGGTGAGCGCCGCCAGCACCAGCACCACGTGGACCGCTATCCGGCCCGACCGGTGTCTCATGTGTAGTGCACCTTCCGCTCGACCACGCCGAACTGCACGGCGGTACAGGCGAGCACGACCAGCAGCAGCACGACGGCCTGCGCGCTGGCCGTGCCGAAGTCGCTGGAGCCGTAGGCGAAGGCCTTCTCGTAGACGGAGTAGACCAGGGTGCGCGAGGCCCCGTCAGGGCCGCCCTGGGTGAGGATGTTGATCTGGCCGAAGCTCTGCAACGCGTTGATGGTGGAGACCACCACCAGGAAGAACAGGTGCGGCCCGAGCAGCGGCACGGTCACCGAGCGGGCCAGCCGCCAGCCGCTCGCGCCGTCCAGCCGGGCCGCCTCGGTGATCTCCGGGGTGATCGAGCCGAGTCCGGCGGAGAGCACCAGCACGTTGTAGCCGAGGTTCATCCAGATCGTGGCGGCGGCCACCGAGGGCAGCGCCCAGCGCGCGTCGGTGAGCCAGTCCACCGGGCCGGCGCCCAGCCGCGAGAGCAGCCCGTTCAGCACCCCGGTGGCCGGGTTGTAGAAGACCCCGAAGACCACCGAGGCGCTGGCCACCGAGAAGGCGAAGGGCAGCGCGAAGGCCGAGCGCAGCAGCCGCACCCCGCGGATCCGGCTCTCCAGCAGCAGCACCAGCAGCAGCGCGCCGAGCACCCCGGGCAGCACGGTCAGCAGCACGAAGAGCGCGGTGGTGGTCAGGGTCCGGGCGAACGCGGCGGAGGTCAGCAGGTCGGTGTAGTGCCGCAGTCCGACGTACTGCGAGGGGGCGCCGAACAGGTCGTTGCCGTGGGCGCTGAGGTAGAGGGTGCGGTAGAGCGGATAGCCGAGGAAGAGGGCGAAGACGACCAGCGAGGGCAGCAGGAAGGCCCAGGCCAGCACCCGCTCACCCGCCCGGCCGGGCGTGCTGGACGACGGCGGTCTCGGCATCCGGTCCCCTCCCCCACTGCCTGTCGACGTTCGCCCCGACCGTTTCGCGTCCAGGTGACTGCCCGGTAACCGGCTGGTGGCACCCGAGTGTCATGCCCACCACCAGATGCCGCCGAACCCCGCCTCCCGGACGAACCGGTCCCGCGGGGCGGGGTCGACGCCGCGGCGGTTCCGCCGGCGGCCACCGCTCAGGAGGCGAACGCCGAGGAGCCGGCCCGCTGTTCGGGCACCTCGCGGTCGGCGTAGACGTACAGCAACCGGCGGTAGAAGGGGTCCAGCCGCAGGCCGTGATCGACCATGCCGAGCCGCCGGACCACCGCCTGCGAACCGGGGTTGCCGGCGTGGATCCAGGCCACCACCGGCAGCCGCGGGTCGTGCGCGTGGGCCGCGGCCAGCGCCGCCCGGCCCAGCTCGGTGGCGTAGCCGCGGCCCCAATGCGCCGTCCCCAGACGGTAGAAGAGGTTCCAGTGGCCGCGTGAGCGCTGCGCCTGGACGCCGCCGAGGCCGACCACCACGCCGTCCTCGATCCGCCGGGCGGTCCAGTAGCCGATCCCCTCCGACCAGCCGGCGACGGCCCGTTCGATCAGGTCCCGGGTCTGCGCGGGCCCGGTGTGGCGGCCCTGCGGCAGGTGCCGCCAGGCGCCGGGATCCGCGTTGATCTCGTACAGCGCGTCGAGGTCCTCCGGGCCGACCGGGCTCAGCTCCAGCCGCTCGGTCCGGACGGTGTACGGGGGTTGACTGCCATTCATGGCGCGAGCCTAGGCCCGCGCCAGGGCCGCACCGAGCGCCGGTGGGCCCGGAGGGCGCGCAGCGAGCCGCCCGCCGCGACCGCGAACGGCAGTTGATCCCTACGGCCTGTCGCGTCCAGGCCGTGATGCGATATGTCGCTTATCGGGCGCTACCCTTGGCGCGTCATCGGCCCGGCCACCAGGTCGCTTGACCATGACACCGTGTCAGGGTCTGGAGTGGAGTCATCATGTTCACCATCGGAGACTTCGCCCGGCACGGCCGGGTCTCGGTCCGCATGCTGCGCCACTACGACGCCATCGGACTGCTGCGCCCCGCGCACGTGGACCCGGCCACCGGCTACCGCTCGTACCGCGCCGGGCAGCTCGCCCGGCTGAACCGGGTGGTCGCGCTCAAGGAGCTCGGCTTCACCCTCCAGCAGGTGCAGACGATCCTCGACGAGCAGGTCGGGGTCGAGGAACTGCGCGGGATGCTGCGGCTGCGACGGGCCGAGTTGGCCGAGGCGATGGCCGAGGCGGCGGCCCGGCTGACCCAGGTCGAGGCGAGGCTCCGGACGATCGAGAGTGAGGGACGGATGGACACCAACGATGTGGTGCTCAAGCGGATCGCGGCGGTGCGGGTGGCCCGGCTCAGTGCCACGGTCGCCGGCTACGACCCGCAGGACATCAGCCCGGTCATGGGCCCGCTCTTCGACCGGCTCTGCCGCCAGGTCGAGGCCGCCGGTCTGACCGGCACCGGCGCGATCGCGTACTACGAGAGCACCGGGGACGGCAGCGGCGGCGTGCTCGCCCACGCCGCCGTACCCCTGGCCGCCGGGGCGGGTACGGAGCTGCGGACCGGTGCGGACGGCACCGTCGACGGGGCCGACTTCAGCATCGTGGACCTGCCCGCGATCGAGGCGGCCACCATCGTGCACCGCGGCTCGATGGACGACGTGATGCCCACCGTGCAGGCGCTGGCGGGCTGGATCGACGCCAGCGGCTACCGGTCCGTGGGCCTGAGCCGCGAGCTCTACCTGGAGTGCCCGGCGGACCGGTCCCAGTGGGTGACCGAGCTGCAGGAGCCGGTCGGCGCCGTCTGAGGCGCCGCCGGGCCCCGCGCACCGGACGCCACCGCCTCAGCGCCAGGACGGGCGGTCCGTGCCCCAGCGGCCCGGGCCGCTCGCCCAGTCGGTCGGCGCGCCGCGGTAGCCCAGCGGCGGGCGGGCGTAGCGCAGCTGGCCGTAGGGGCTGCCGGTCTCGCCGAGCCGCTCGGAGGCCGGACCGGCCGTCGCCTCGGGACCCGAACCACCGAAGTCACCGGAGTCCCCGGAGCCGCCCCGTCGGGACGCCATGCCGAGCAGCCAGTCGGCGGTCCCCGCCAGCGAGAAGCGCAGGTGCGCGCCGCGGCCGTCCGCCTGGCGCTCGGTCAGCGCGCGCAGCACACCGGCGGCGAGCAGGTAGCCGGTGCCGTGGTCGAGCGCCTGCGCGGGCAGCACCCCGGGCGCGCCGTCGGGGCCGGCCTCCAGGACGGCGATGCCGCGGGCGGCCTGCACCAGGCTGTCGAAGCCGCGCCGCCCGGCCCACTCCCCGCTCCAGCCCCAGGCGCAGAGCTGGGCCACCACCAGGCCCGGGTGACGCCGGAGCAGGTCCCCCGCGCCCAGCCCGAAGGCGTCCAGGGCGGCCGGGCGGTAGCCGGTGACGACCACGTCCGCGGTGCCGAGCAGCTCCTCCAGCACCGCCCGGTCGGCGGGCAGCGCCAGGTCGAGGCAGGCCGAGCGCTTGCCGAACCCGGTGTCGGCGTGCGCCTCCGGGCTCTCCGGCAGCCGCGGGGAGTCGATCCGCAGTACGTCCGCGCCGAGCAGGGCCAGCGTGCGGGTGGCGACCGGCCCGGCGATCACCCGGGTCAGGTCCAGCACCCGTACGCCGGCGGCCGGCAGCGCGGCCGGTGCCAGCGCGCGGCCTGCGCCGGCCACCGGGCGGGTCAGTTCCACCAGCGGGTGGCGGGCGGCGTGCCCGGCGGCGGGGGCCGGCGGCGCGACGGCGACCGCGAGGCCGCCCGCCGCGTACACGGCCTCCTGCACCTCGACGGCGGACCGGCCGGCCAGCTCCCGCGCCAGCCGCCCCGGGTCCGTCCCGGTCGCCGGCAGGTCGAGGGCGGCCAGCAGCCGGGCCCGGTGGTGCGGGTAGTTGGCGTGGGTGCGCAGCCAGCCGTCGGCGGTGCGCCAGAAGCCGGAGAGCGGGGCGAAGACGGTCGGCGTGCGGCCGTCGATCCGCAGCCGCAGCTCGCTGACGAACGCCGCCGCCACCGCGTCCTCGTCCACCAGCACGTCGGGCGCGCTCGACGCGCCGCCGCCGGCCGCCAGCAGCACGGCGGCCGCCAGCGAGCAGACCCCCACGCAGGCCCGGGCCAGGCGCCGCACCGGCAGCCGGGCCGGCAGCGTGCCGGGGGCGGGCCGGTAGCGGATCCCGGCGGCCGGCTCGTCCGCGCCGCCGAGCGCCGACCAGGCGTGGGCGGTGTCCGGGTCGGGCCCGTCGTGGTGGGGCGCCGCGTGGTGGGAGCCGTCCTGGTGGGGCGCCGCGTGGTGGGGCGCTGCGTGGTCGGTCATACCGCCATTGTCGGGGGCGTGCTACCAGTGCGCGGGGCGGGTCAGCCCGGCCGGGATCCTGGTGGCCGCGTCACCCTTGGCCGCGTTCAGCTGGGGCTGGGTCAGGAAGATGCTGCCGGTCAGGTCGGCTCCGGCGAGGCGGGCGTCGCGCAGGTCCGCGCCGATCAGGTCGGCCAGCCGCAGGTCGGCGCCGGTGAGGTCGGCGGCGATCAGGTAGGCGCCGCGCAGGTTGGCACCGCGCAGGTCGGCGCCCTTGAGCCGGGCCCCCATCAGGTCGGCGCCGCGGTGCTCCTTCTTCCGTCCCCGGACCTCGGCCCGCACCAGCTCGCTGGTGCGCAGCAGCAGCACGTTGACCGGCTCGCGCAGCTCACCGACGTCCAGCGCGGCCAGCTCCTCGGGCGTGCCCGCGGTGCGCGCCTCGACCGCCTCCCGCAGCCGCGCCAGGTCCGCGTGGAGCGGGGCGGCCGCGGGCAGGGCCAGCGCCTGGGCGAGGTAGAAGAGCAGCTCGTGCAGCTGGCGCACGACCGGGAACACGTCGAACATCAGGCGGGCCGTCTTCGGCGCCTGCCGCCAGTCGGTGCCGCCGAAGGTGACCTGGGAGACCTGCTGCCCGGCCCCGAAGCAGTCGTAGACCGTGCAGCCGGCGAACCCCTTGCCGCGCAGCGTGGTGTGGATGCCGCAGCGGAAGTCGCTCTGCAGGTTGCGGCAGGGCTTGCCGGCCTCCTTGGTGATCGCGAAGTCGGCCGAGGCCGCGAAGGGCAGGGCCACGCAGCACAGTCCGAAGCAGTTGGCGCAGTCACCGCGCAGCACCGGCAACTGCGTCCGCTGCTCGGCGGTCTCGGGCTTCTCGGACACCGTGGCTCGTTCCTCTCGCTGGTGGGCACCGGTCACGAGTAGAGCCGACACCGGGGGCGGTGGTCCAATTCGCCGGCTAGGACCTCTCGGCGGCGGCCGCTTCGCGCAGCTCGCGGATCAGGGCGCGCACGGCCAGCGTCCGGGCCGACTCGGGGGTGGTGACGTAGCCGACGGTCCGGGTGGGCCGGCCGGGCCCGAGGTCGGTGACGGTCACGCTGGCGGGCGCGTCGAGCACGGCGAGCCGCGGCATGACGGCCATCCCCAGTCCGCGGGCGACCATCGAGAGCACCACGCTGTCCTCACCGGCGTCCAGCGTCACCGGCGGGATCCAGTCCTGCTCGGACCACCACCGGCGGGTGTAGGAGGAGCAGTTCTCCGCCCAGTCGATCAGCGGCAGGCCGCGCGGATCGGCGCTGCCCACCGGGTGGACCAGCGCGTACTCCTCCTCGAACAGCCCCACCGCCAGCACTCCGCCCGGCAGCGGCGAGCTGCCGCCCAGGGTGGCGATGCCGAGGTCGGCGCGGCCGTCGGCGACCTCGCCCGCGGTGCCGCGCCCCACCTCGGGCACGATCCGCACCTCGGGCGCCAGGCCCGGGTGACGGGAGGTCAGCCGCTCCAGCGCGGCCGGCAGCAGGTGGACGGCGGCGCTGCGGAAGGCGGCGATCCGCACCGCACCGGTGAGCACTCCGCTCGCCGCGCCGCGCGCCTCGTTGGGCAGGGTGTCGAGCAGCCGCAGGATCCGGCGGGCGTGCGCGGCGGTGCGCTCACCGGCCGGGGTGGGGCGGGCGCCGTGCCGGCCGCGCTCGAAGAGGACCGCGCCGATCTTGCGCTCGCAGGCACTGACGGCGTGCGAGACGGCGGACTGGGTCAGGCCCAGTGCCCCGGCCGCCGCCGTGAAGCTGCCGGTGTGCTCGACGGCGACGAGGATGCGCAGTTCGCGCACGGCGAGGTCGGTCATCCCCGCACCGTACCGTCGGCCGCCGGGCCGTGCGGTCGACCGGCGGGCCGTGTGCTGTCGACCGCTGGGCCGCACGGTCGCCCGCCGGGCCGCAGAGCGCCGCGGCGCCACCGGAGGGTTCCGGTGGCGCCGCGGTGCTTCCCCGGTGTGGACGCGCCGGGGGGCGGCGGGGGGGGGGGGGGGGTCGGAGGGGGGGTGCC
>NZ_BAAALF010000185.1:11504-16225 GCF_039528135.1 Kitasatospora nipponensis
TGCTCCCCGGGTGTGCCCGCGCCGGTGGCGCGGGCATCCGCGGGTCGGTCAGTACTGGCCCTGCTGCTGGCCGGGGGCCGGCTGGCCCGGCGCCGGGTAGCCCTGCACCGGGTAGGCCGCGGCGGGCGCCTGGCCCGGGGCGGCGTAGCCCTGCGGCTGGGCGGGGGCCGGGTAGCCGGGGGCCGGGGCGGCGTAGCCCTGCGGCTGGGCCGGAGCCGGGTAGCCGGGGACCTGGCCGGGGATCTGACCGGCGGCGCCGGCACCCGGGAAGGCCACGCTCAGCTGGTCGAGCTCGTCGCGCCAGTAGCGGTGGATGTTCAGGCGGCGCGGCGAGGACTCACCCGGGAACTGGAGGTATATCGAGCTCCAGATGGTGGCCCGCTTGACCCGGGTGACCGGGAAGGCGGCCCGCGGGAAGACCGCGACGACCTCGCCGGGCCGGTTGGTCCAGCGGCTGGCGGAGTTCACCACGACCGAGGAGTTGGTGAGCGTCAGGAAGTAGAACTTGCGCGTGAGGGCGACGATCAGGCCGAGCAGCGGGACCTCGTCGAACAGCGCGTTGAGCCACGGGCTGGGCCCGGTCTCGACGTGCACGCAGGCGATGAACGTCTCCCCGGGCGGCGCCACCTGGGAGAGCTTCTCGACGACCTGAGCCTTCTGCTTGGCCCGACGAATTGCCATGAAATGTTCCTCTTACCCCGAAGTCGTCCACCGCGTTCGCGCGGTGAAATCGGCTGAGGTTAGCAGCTCCTGAGGGCAGATCGAACACCTTTGCCATGACAGCGAGTGACCGGACCGGCCGTGCCCGCCCAGCCGGACTGGTCAGCGCCGCCGGCCGAGCTGACGGTGCGTGCCCACCGCGACCATGCCCACGCCCAGCGCGATCGCCACCCCGCCGGCCACCGCCAGCGGCAGCGAGTTGTCGCCGCCGCCGGTCTGCGCCAGCGCGTTCGAGCCGTCCGGGTCCACGGGGCCGGCCGACGCCCCGTCGGCGTTCGCCCCGGAGCCGGCGGGCGTCTGCCGGGTGACCACCGCCGGGCCCACCACGATCGCGCCGCCGACCGTCGCCACCGTGCCGGCCGACGTCGAGCGGGTCGGCTCGGTGCTCGCCGACGGGCTGTCCGGGCCGCCCGCGCTGGGGCTGGCCGAGGTCGAGTGGCCGCCCGGCGCGGCGCTCGCGGGCGCGCTCGGGGTGGCGCTCGCCGTGGTCGCCACCGCCGTGACCGCGAAGGCGGCGGAGTTGTTCGCGGCGCCGGCGTCGGTGTCGGCGCCGGTCAGGCTCGCCCGGCCGGGCGCGTGGTCCAGCACCGCGGTGAGCTGCACCTGGAAGGCGAAGGTCTCGGACTCGCCGGCCGCCAACACCCGTGACTCACGGCAGAGGTAGGTGGGGTCGGTGCTCCCGGCCACCGGCGCGCAGCCCGCGGGCGCCGTGGCGATCCGCACCCCGGACGGGAAGGCGACGGTCAGCCCGTAGCCGCCGCCGCTGCCGTCGCCGGGCAGGGTCGGGGCCGGCAGGTCACCGGCGTTGCGGACCGCGAAGACCGCCTGCACCGTGTCGCCCACCGAGCCGCCGAAGTCGGAGGCCACCGCGGCCAGGTCGACGACCTGACCGGTCATCAGCCAGGAGGAGGAGAGCGCGCTGCCGAAGTCGGCCGCGGGGCGGGCGGTCGCGGGCACCAGGGTCAGCGGCGCGCCGGACCCGTGCCGGGCCACCCCCGGGCCGCCGGATATCTCCTGGTCCAGCGGGCCGCCGGTGAGGTCCACGCCGTACTCGAAGCGCCCGTTGGCCGGGCTGCCGCCGGCCCGCAGGGTGATCGGCACCGACGGTCGCAGCACCTGGCCCGGGTGCACCACGGTGTCGTCGAACCGGCAGAGCACCCGGGTGCTGGGGCGGGCCGGGTAGACGCAGTTGGCGAAGTCGCCGGCCAGCGCGTAGCCGGGCGGCAGGGTGAAGAAGAGCACGACGCCGTGGGCGTCCTGGTCGCCCTGGTTGGTGACGGCGGCCTCGACGGCGGTGTCACCGGCCGACGTGGTGCGGGTGATCGTCGGGAGCTGCTCGACGGAGAGGTCCGGACCGTCGGCGACCGAGACCGCGGTGACGTCCGGCCGGGCGCCGGCGTGCTCGACCGCGTTGGTGGCGGTGACGGTGTAGCGCAGCTCGCCCGCGGCACCGGGCTCCGCCGCGGCGGCCGCCCGCAGGCCCAGCAGCAGGTGCCCGCCACCGGCCACGTCGCCGAGCGCGCAGAGCGCCTGTAGGTGCTTGGAGTCGGTGAACCCGCAGCCGGCCGGCAGCCGCAACTCGGCGACGCCCAGCAGCCGGCGCCCGTCCACGACGACCCGCACCCCGGTGAGGGTGCTGCGGCCGTCGTCGGCGGCGAAGGAGAGCGAGGCGTCCTGGAAGGCGGCCCCCACCGACCCGGTCCGGGAGCCGGTGTCCTCCTGGTCCGCCGGTGCGAGCAGTTCGGTGGCGCTCTGCGTCACGGTGAACGTGGCGCCGGGCGCGTCGGCCTCGGCCGGCCGGGCCGCGGCTCCCAGCGCCAGCAGCGAGGCGACCGCGCCGGCGGCCCCCAGCCGGCCCAGAGCGCGTGCGTGCGACCGACCCATCCGAATCCCCCCGTTGACGTTCTGCCCGTTCCCGTGGATCCTTCCACCGCCACGACCGCGAGCGCCAACCGATGCGGTGGGCGATCGGGGCGGATATCCACCCGTTCGCGGCCTTTGACGGCCCGGTTGGCCGCGATCCGCCATCCAGCCGTGATCACTTCGTCACGCGGAATCCATCCGGGCCCGGGACTCGGCCGGACCGCGACGCGGCCGGTGACGGACCGCCGGGCGACCACCGGACGACCACCGGGCGCCCGCGGCGGGCAACGTGCCACCGGGCAGGCGCCCTTGACGGGCCACCGGCCCGCCGCCCGCGGGCGTCAGCCGGCCTCGGGGACCGGCCGGCTGCGCAGGATCAGCAGCACCATCACCGCTAGCGCCACCACCAGCGCCAGCCAGCCGCCGACCCACCGGGCGGCCGGCACCGTGAGGGCGACCGCGACCGCGCCGACCAGCCGGGTGCCGGACCAGGAACCCGCCAGCGTCCGGTGGAAGTAGGCGAGTCCGACCAGGAAGAGCGCCATCCCCAGCGCCAGCAGCCCGGCCGGCAGTCCGTGCAGCGGCGTCGTGAAGGAGGTGACCGCCTCCTGCATGCCGACCGCCGTGACCGCGATGCCGAAGATCATCACGAGGTACGCGTAGCCGAAGGAGTAGAGCGCCAGCCGCGGACGCTGCTCGGCCGGCACCCGGCCCAGCAGCCGCTCGCTGTCGCGCTCCTCCCGGTCGAAGTAGAGCCACCACAGCGAGGCGCTGAGCGCCAGCGCCAGCAGCGGGCCCAGCACCACGGTGGCCAGGTCGTCCAGGTCGGTGGCGGCCGTGCCGACCTCGACGATCGACTCCCCGAGCAGGATGATCACCGCCAGGCCGTGCCGCTCGACGAAGTGCCCGACCCCGACCGTGAACCCGCCGGTGCCGGTGATGAACGGCGCCGCCACCAGCACCACGCAGGCGAGGGCCAGCAGCTCCAGCCGCAGCCCCTGCGGCGCCAGCCCGGCGGCCAGCACGATCAGCGCGCCCAGCAGGTTGAACGGGCCGATCCGGGCGATCCCGCGGTGCCCCGAGGTGCCGACGAACCCGAGGGTGTGGATCAGCACGACGACCAGGTAGGAGGCGCCGAACAGCGCCCCCCACGGGCCCGGCCCGAAGGCCCTGGGCACCGCCAGCGACATCACGAAGAACGCCGCCGTGCCGGCCAGCAGCAACAGCCGGGGTCGGGTGCGCTCCAGGTCCAGCGCGTTGGTGAGCCAGGCGTAGCCGCCGTACATCCACCAGGTGACGGCCAGCAGGACGGCGACCCGCACCAGGCCCGTCCCGCTCGGGTGCTCGGCCAGCAGCGAGGTGATCTGGGTGATCGCGAAGACGAAGACCAGGTCGAAGAAGAGTTCCAGCGGTCGCACGCTCTGCGCCGCGGCCTGGCTCGGGCCGCTCTTCGGGGGGTGGTGCCGCTGGGGGCGGTGGGGGCGGTGGGGGCGGGTCACGCCGGGATTGTTCCAGAGGAGCGCGGACTGACGACTCATCAGGCCCGTGCGGGCACCGGCGGTGTCATGATGGGGCGCCATGTCCGACCCCGGTCCCCGGGCCGTACCGACGCCGGTGCGCGCCGCCGCCTTCGACCTTCGCGTCCTGCGGGCCCTGCCCTTCGCGACGGTCTGCGTCGTGCTGGCCGCGGTGGGGCACGGCCTGGCCTCGGGCTCCCCCGTACCGCCGCGCGCGGCGGTACTCGGCTGGCTGCTCGCCTGGGCCGGCGCGGCCGGCGCCGCGCGGCGGGAACGCTCGCTGGGCGCGATCACCGGCGGCCTCGCGGTCGGGCAGCTGGGCCTGCACCTGCTCTTCCACCTCGCGCTGTCCGTGCCGGCGACCGGCCGGCCACCGGGGATGGCGGGGTCGGCGGGGGTGTGCGCGACGGCGGGGACGACCGGCACGGCCGGGATGCATGGCATCGCCGGCATGCATGGCATGGCAGGGATGCCTGGGATGCCCGGGATGGGCCCGACGGTCGATCCGCCGGTCGGGCCCGGGCCCGCCGCCACCGTCCCCGCCCACCTGCCGGGGGCCCTCGCGCCGCACGCCGCCTTCTGGTGCCACGCGGCCCTGCTCGGGCTGAGTCCCGCCATGCT